>NZ_JBHZDA010000004.1:48814-77573 GCF_042755665.1 Streptomyces sp. NPDC059142 | reverse complement strand
GGGCGGGGGGGGGGGGCCCCCGGGGCGCCCCGCCGGGCGCGGCGCCCGCGGGGGCGGGGCCGCGGGCCCGCGCCGGGCCGCGGCGCCCCCCCCCCCGGCGGTCAGTACTGGCGCCACCGCCCCGGCGCCCACCCCGCCGACCCCGTCTTCCGGCGGCTGCGGGACGGTCTGGCCGCACACGCCGACCGGATCGACCACTTCGCCGGACACACCGTCTGGCATGTCGAACGGACCGGTGACGGCGCACAAGGCCCCGGGAAAGACGGTGACTTCACCACGTACACGGTGTGTGAGGACGCCGGGGACGCCAGGGACGCCAGGGACGCCGGGGACGGAGCGGCCGGCCAGGACAGCGACGGCGGCGACACCGAGCGCACCGTCGTCAGCCGTACGGTCGTCGTGGCCACCGGCGCCTACGACCGTCAACTCCCCTTCCCCGGCTGGACCCTGCCCGGAGTCTTCACGGCGGGAGGCGTGCAGGCCCTGCTCAAGGGACACGGAGTGGTCGCCGGACGGCGGATCGTGGTCGCGGGCACCGGACCCTTCCTCCTCGCCGTCGCCGCGGGGCTCGCCGAGGCGGGCGCACGGGTGGCCGGGGTGTACGAGGCGGGGCTGCCCACCGCGTTCGCGCGCCATCCGCGCGCCGTGGCCCGCAACACCGCCAAACTCGCCGAGGGCGCGGCCCAACTGCGCACCCTGGCCCGCCACCGGGTGCCCTACCGCACCCGTACCGCCGTGATCGCCGTCCACGGCACCGACGAGGTCAGCGCCGTCACCGTGGCGCGGCTCGACGCGCGCTGGCGGGTCGTGCCGGGCGGCGAACGCCGCGTGGAGTGCGACACCCTCGCCGTCGGCCACGGCTTCACCCCCCAGATCGAGATCCCGCTCCAACTCGGCTGTGCCACCCACCGCGACGCCGACGGCAGCCTGGTCGCCGTCGCCGACACCCGTCAGCTCAGCACCGTTCCCGGCGTCTATCTCGCGGGCGAGGTCTGCGGCGTCGGCGGCGCGGCCCAGTCCGTCACCGAAGGCGAACTGGCGGGCCTGCACGCCGCGTTCACCACGGTCGGAACGGCGCCCGAGGCGGCGGTCGTACGCGGGCTGCTGCGCCGCCGCACGGCCGGGCGGAGGTTCGCGTCCGCCCTGCACGCGGCGTACCCCGTACGGCCCGGCTGGCTGGAGTGGCTGCGGCCGGACACCGTCGTCTGCCGCTGCGAGGAGGTCACCGTCGAGGCCGTCGAGGCGGCCGTCACCGACCTGGGCGCGACCGGCCCGCGCGCCGTCAAGCTGTACGCCCGCCCCGGCATGGGGCTCTGCCAGGGCCGCGTCTGCGGCTACGCCACCACCTGCCTGGTCGCCGCCCGCACCGGACGCGAGCCGACCGAGGAGGACCTGCGCTCCCTGGCGGCCCGGCCCATCGCCCAGCCGGTCTCCCTCGGCACCCTCGCGGCGGGCCACCACCCGCGCACCGGCACACCCTGATCCCCGACAGCCCAGGAGGTCACATGAACGAGCCGAACGCACTGAACGCGCTGAACGCACCGGAGGCACCGGTACGCGCCAGGCCCTGGCACGGTGTGCTGGTGGCGACCGCCCTGCCCCTGCGCGAGGGTGACGACGGCGGCGCGCCGCGCGTCGACTTCGACACCTACGCCGACCATGTCGCCTGGCTCGCGGAGAACGGCTGCGACGGCGTCACCCCCAACGGCTCGCTCGGCGAGTACCAGACCCTCTCGCCGCAGGAACGCTCCCGCGTCGTGACCACGGCCGTCGAGGCCGCCCCCGAGGGCTTCACCGTCATGCCGGGCGTGGCCGCGTACGGCGCCGACGAATCGCTGCGCTGGGCCGAACAGGCAGGCGAGGCGGGGGCCCAGGCCGTGATGCTGCTGCCGCCCAACTCCTACCGCGCCGACCGGCGCGCGGTCGTCGCGCACTACCGCACCGTCGCGCGGGCGGGCCTGCCCGTCGTCGCGTACAACAACCCCTTCGACACCAAGGTCGACCTGGAACCCGAACTGCTCGCCGAGTTGTACGGCGAAGGGCTCGTCGTCGCGGTGAAGGAGTTCTCCGGCGATGTGCGGCGCGGCTTCCGGATCGCCGAACTGGCCCCCGGACTCGATGTGCTGTGCGGAGCGGACGATGTGTCGCTGGAACTGGCCGTGGCGGGCTCGCCCGGCTGGATCTCCGGCTACCCCAACGCGTTCCCGCGCGCCTGCGTCGCCCTCTGGCGGGCCGCCTCGGCCGGCGACCTGGAGACCGCGCTGCCGCTGTACCGCACGCTGCACCCGCTGCTGCGCTGGGACTCCCGCACCGAGTTCGTCCAGGCCATCAAGGCCAGCATGGACCTCGCCGGACGGTACGGAGGCCCCTGCCGCCACCCCCGTCTCCCCCTGGTCCCGGAGCAGGAGCAGGCCGTACGCCGGGCCACGGAGAAGGCGCTCGCGGAAGGGCTCGGGTAACCGCCGTGCGCAGCAGCCGGGTCTTCCACGCCGTCGACTCGCACACCGAGGGCATGCCCACCCGGGTCATCACCGGCGGTGTCGGTGTGATCCCCGGCGCCACCATGTCCGACCGGCGCCGCCACTTCATCGACCACCTCGACCATATCCGCCGGTTCCTGATGAACGAGCCGCGCGGACACGCCGCGATGAGCGGCGCCATCCTGCAACCGCCGACCCGCCCCGACGCCGACTACGGGATCCTGTTCATCGAGACCTCGGGCTGTCTGCCGATGTGCGGACACGGCACCATCGGCGTCGCCACCGTCCTCGTCGAGACCGGCATGGTCGAGGTCACCGAACCCGTCACCACCCTCCGGCTCGACACCCCCGCCGGACTCGTCATCGCCCGGGTACGGGTCGAGGGGGGCGCCGCGAAGTCCGTCACCCTCCGCAATGTGCCGTCCTTCGTCCTGGGACTGGACCGTACGGTACGGGTCCCCCTGTGGGGCGAGATCCCGTACGACCTGGCCTTCGGCGGCAACTTCTACGCCATTCTCCCGCTCGACCGGCTCGGCATCCCCTTCGAGCGGGCCGAGAAACAGCGGATCATGGACGCGGGCCTGGCCGTCATGGCCGCCGTCAACGCCCAGGACCGGCCCGTCCACCCCGCCGACCCCGGGATCAACGGCTGCCACCACGTCTATCTCGCCGCCCCGGGCTCCGACGCACGGCACTCCCGGCACGCGATGGTCATCCACCCCGGCATGTTCGACCGCTCGCCCTGCGGTACGGGGACCAGCGCCCGGATGGCACAGCTCCACGCGCGCGGTGAACTCGCCCTGCACACCGACTTCGACAACGAGTCGTTCATCGGCACCCACTTCACCGGCCGGCTCGTCGAGCAGGGCACCCTCGCCGTACCCGGCGCGCCGGACCCGCCCGGGGGCCTCACGACCGTCACCCCCACCATCGAGGGCCGCGCCTGGATCACCGGCACCGCGCAGTACCACTACGACCCCGAGGACCCCTTCCCCGAGGGCTTCGTCCTCTGACCGGGCCTCCGACCGGACCTCTCTCCGACGGGACCTCTCCGACCGGGCCGCCGGGGACCGGTCGGAGAGGTCCGTGATCACCAGGCGATGGGCAGTTCGTACAGTCCGCTGAAGAACTCCTTCGACCGCCAGCGCAGTTGGTCCACTTCGACGGCCAGCCGCAGCTCCGGCCAGCGGGTCACCACCTGCTCCAGGGTCACCTGGAGCTCCAGCCGGGCGAGGTGCGCTCCCAGGCAGTAGTGGGCCCCGTGCCCGAAGCTGACATGGGGGTTGCCCGGACGTTCGAGGTCGACCTCGTCCGGCTCGGGGAAGACCCCCGGGTCCCGGTTGGCGGCGGTCGGGGAGACGATGACCGGATCGCCCGCGCGGATCAGCACACCGCCCAGCTCGATGTCCTCCATCGCGTAACGCGGCAGGACCACCCCGTTGAGCAGGGGGACGAAGCGCAGCAGCTCCTCGACCGCCTTGGGGATGAGGCCGAGGTCGGCGCGGAGCCGGCCCAGCATGTCGTCGCCGTTCTCCTGGTGGAGCAGCATGAGCGAGAAGAAGTTGCCGATCTGGTTGGTGGTCGTGACGAATCCGCCGATGAGGAGTTCGCCGAGGATGTCGATCAGCTCGGCGTCGGTGATGAGCCCTTCCTCGTCACGGCCCCGGACCAGGATGGTGAGCAGATCGTCGGCGGGCTCCCGGCGGCGCGCCTCCACCCAGCCCTCCATCCGGGCGTTGAAGAGTCCGGCCTCCTCCAGGATCGTCTCGGGCGGTGTGCTGCCCGAGCACACCACGTCCGCCCAGTGCCGTACATGAATGTGGTCGGCGTACGGGATGCCCACCAGTTCGCAGATGATCGTCATGGGCAAGGGGAAGGCGTAGTCCTCGATCAGGTCGGCGGGCGCGCCCGCCTCCTCCATGCGGTCGAGCAGCCCGTCGGCGGTCCGCCTGATCCGGTCCCGCAGGCGCTCGATCCGGCGCGCGGTGAACTCCTTGCTCAGCAGCGAGCGCATCCGGGAGTGGTCCTGGTCCGCGCTGGTGAGCAGACCACCGCTGATCCTGGGCATCCGTTCGATACGGGGATGGTCGCGGTGGACGGCCTCACCGATGCTGAACCGGGGATCGGAGAGGACGGCGCGGACGTCCTCGTGCCGGGTGGCCAGCCAGGAGTCCTCGCCGTAGGCCAGCCGCACGCGGGCCAGCGGCTGGTCCCACAGCCGCTGGTAGCCGGGGTGCGGATCCAGACCGCCGAGGTTCCAGAAGGGGTAGGAGAGCGGTTCGGGGCGCTCCGTGGACTGCTGTTGCGGCTGGGGTGACATGGGGGGTGTCCGCCTTTCCTGGCGCGGTTCTCGAAGGGTGCTGACGCGTTCGCGGGGCATGCCCGCAGGGGCTACGGGGCTACGGGGCTACGGGGTGCGGGCCGACGGGGCTAAGAGGTGTGGGCCAACGGGCCCACCGGCACGACGACATGGGTGGGCGGTGGCGCGGTGTCGTCGACGGATGCGGTGAAGTCGATGCCGTCGTCCCGGCAGATGAACTGCACGACCTGCCGTCCCGCGGCGGCGGCCCTGATCAGACCGCCGGTGGTGGCCCACACACCGGAGAGGTAGAAGTTCTCCAGACCGGGCAGGGCGGGCCCGTGCTTCTTGACCAGCTCCTCCATGGTCTCGCCGCTCTCGACGAAGGGCTGCCAGCCGAGGACCGTCCCGTTGTAGCTGCCCGTGTACCGGATCTGGGTGAGCGGGGTGGAGGTGTCCCGTACGGCGATCGAGTCCCGCAGCCCCGGATACCGCTCCTCCAGGAAGTCGACGACCGTGTCCCGCACCCGGCGTTTGGCGGCCGAGTACGGGCGGCCCCGCCGCACCGGCAGGGTGTGCAGCTCGCCGCCCCGGCGGGGCCGGCTGAACTGCTCGGGCCCCTCGCTCAGTTCGCGCCAGGGCTCGACGTCCGAGAAGTACGTGGCGTAGATGACGGTCGTGTTGTCCGGTGACAGCTCCGGATAGAACCGGCTGCGGAACTGGACGTTGATGCTCGGATGGCGGATACCGAGGAGCTTGGAGGCCGTCTCCTCGTCCAGGAGGTGGGTCGTGGTGGGTTCCCCCTCGGGGAAGCCCGCCCGCAGCCCCAGGAACACACTGACATAGCCGGGGAAGACCATGCCCGGCTCCTCGATGGTCTTCGTGAACAGCCGCCGGTAGTCGTCGTCGAGGTAGCGGCCGTCGAGGAGTTTCAGCAGGGTGGTGGGGCCGTCGCAGGCCGAGACGACGACGTCGGCGCGGTACTCCCGCCCGTCCACCATCCGTACCCCCACCGCGCGGTCGTTCTCGACGAGGATCCGCTCGACCTTGGCGTTGTACGTGATCTCGCCGCCCAGCCGCCGGTACCGGTCCGCGATGGAGCGGGCCAGCCCGAGCGAGCCGCCCTCCGGCACCCCGGCCGACCGGTTCGCCTGCGACGCCATCTGGAAGTAGAACGGCAGCACGGGGAAGCCGGGGTGCTTCTCCAGCAGGATGTAGTTGAACGCCTCGCGCAGCAGCGGGTCCTGGAACCGGGCCGAGTACTCCGTCATCAGGACGGACATCGACGTACGGAACAGATTGAGGTACGGGACGAAGCCGGCCAGCATCCGCCACCGCTCCCACCGGCCCATCAGTCCCACGGGCTTGAGGAACGGATAGGCGGGCAGCGCGGTACGGAACTTGCGCAGCCCGGCGCAGAACCCCCGGATATGGCGGGCGTCACCGGGCGAGAGGGAGAGCAGATGGGCCTCCAGCCGGTCCGGGTCGGAGTAGAAGTACACCGCCCGGCCGTCCTGGCCGCGCACGATGTTGAACACGTCGAAGTGGCGCATCTCCTTGCCCTGGAGGGCGCCCAGTTCGAGCCAGATCTGGTGCATCTCGTTGCCGGGCCCGTTGCCCAGCAGCCAACTGATGCAGCAGTCGAAGGTGAAGTCGCCACGGCCCCAGCCGGTGCAGCAGCCGCCGGGGATCTCGTGCATCTCGAAGACCTGGCTGGTGTAGCCGTTCATCTGCGCGTAGCAGCCGGTGGACAGGCCGCCGAGCCCCCCGCCGATGACGATCATGGATTTCCTGCGGGGTCGGGCAGCCGGCATGCCGTGCGCTCCTCGGTGTTCTCGTCGGCTTTCAGGTACGGGGTCCCGCCGGTGGGCCGCTGTGGCGCTCACCGCACCCCCCGATGTTCGAGCTGCGGCAGCTTGCCCAGCTTTCCCGGGTGCCAGGGCTCCGTCCCGCCGCTCTCCCAAGCCCGGAACGTGAGCCCCAGCTCCTGGCAGATGTACTGCGTGACGAACCGTCCGCTCGACGCGGCCTTGATCAGACTGCCGCCGCCGAACCACTGCCCGGCGAGCGAGAAGCCGCTCAGCCCCGGCAGCCGCATCCGGTCCTTGTTGACGAACGCCGTGATCACGTCGTCGGCGTCGGTGAACGACTTCCAGGCGAGGATGGAGCCGCCCTGCACACCGGTGTACCGCTCGGTGGTCACGGGCGAGGCCACGTCGATGACCTCGATGGCCGGTCCGATGCCCGGGTGATGGCGCTCCAGGAAGGCCCGGACGAAGTCCGCCACCTCCTGTTTGCGCGCCCAGTACCCCTTGCGGTCCGTGCGCCGCAACTGCTTCCAGTACCCGTAGTCGCTGAAGTACGTGCAGTGGATCACCGACTTGCCGGCCGGTGCGAAGCCTTCCGAGTACTGCGACCTGAACTGGACGACCAGGCTCTTCTGGCTGACGCTCGGCAGGGCCGCGCAGTCCTCCCCGGACAGCAGATAGGTCGTACTGTGCCGCTCCCGGCCGTCGAACTCGCCCTTGACACCGACGAAGGCGGAGACGACCCCCGGGTAGAGCATCTCCGGGCGGTCCATCATCTCGCCGAAGAGGGTGTCGACCTTCGGGCTGGAGTACGCGCCGCCCAGCAGCTTGTTCATCGTGGTGTAGCCGTCGCAGGCGGCCACCACATGGTCGGCGTAGTGGCGCTCCCCGCCGCGCAGCTCCACCCCGATCGCCCGGTCGTTCTCGATCAGGACGCGCTCCACCCGCGCCCGGTAGTCGACCCGCCCGCCCAGCGAGGTGTACCGCTCCTCGACCGAGCGGGCCAGTCCCAGCGAGCCGCCCTGCGGGAAGCCGGCGTTGCTGTGGTGGGCGCTGGCCATGTTGAACAGGTACGGCAGGAGCGGGAAGACCTCGTGGTCCTGGAAGAAGATGAACGGGAACGCCCGGCGCAGCAGCGGATCCTGGAACCGCTCCGTGAACCGCTCCATCCGCGTCGCCGCGGTACGCCAGAACAGCAGGAAGTCCGGCAGGACGATCCGCAGCGTGGCGAGCTTCTCCCGGACCGACTGGAGCGGGGGCGGGGTGAGGAACGGATAGTGGTTGACGGCGATGAAGCGCCGCAGATCGCGGCAGAAGGCGCGGATGGGCCGGGCGTCCGCGGGCGAGATCTCCAGGAGGTGCGCCTCCAGCCGGTCCGGGTCGTTGTAGAACGTCACCGCCCGGCCGTCCTCGTCCACGACGGTGTTGAACATCTCGAAGTTCGCGATGGTCTTGCCGTCGAGGGCGCCCAGCTCCCGCCAGATCCGGTTGGCGTCGTTGTTCCTGCCGGTGCCGGTGAGCCATTCGATGCAGTAGTCGAAGACGTACCCCTGCCGGGACCACGCCGTGCAGCACCCGCCCGGCAGGACGTGTCGCTCGAAGATCCGGGTCTCGGCGCCGCTCATCTCGGCGTAGCAGCCCGTGGACAGGCCCCCGATGCCGGCGCCGATGACGATGACGCGGGGGCGGTCGCCCGGCGCCCGCTCGCGCGGCTCCCAGACAGGACGGTTCTCACGCGACATGGGACTCATCTCCGGCGAGGTCGGTGACTCCGGTCATGACGGCGAGGGTGAGTTCGGCGTTCCGCGCCAGATACTTCTCGTCGAGCATCTCGGCGTGTGTGCCATGGCCGCGCAGCAGCTCCGTGCGGCTGGTCGAGCTGCCGTGCCAGGTGCCGCGCTGCCCCGCCGCGTAGAAGGCCGCCTTCCGCTCGTCGGAGATCACACTGACGGTCCCGGAGACCGTGCCGGTGTTGGGGGTGCGGCCGCAGAAGTCCAGGTACTCCCTGGCCTGGGCGAGGGTCGCGTCGGCGACGGTCGTGGAGCCGGTGTGGCGGTGGAGATGGCCGCGCAGCTCGTTCTCGAACGCCTGGATGTGCTCGTCGGCGAGCGCGTGGGCCTCCATGATCCGGTACGAGTCCATGATCACCACATGGGGGACGGCGCGCCCGCGCCCTTCCAGTTCCTTGGCGACCTCGAAGGCGAGATTGCCGCCGAGGGAGTAGCCGAAGACGGGGCAGGGACCGTCCGGGCGGAGCGATTCGATGAGGTCCGCGTAGCGGATCACCTTGTCGTCGCCGTCGACATGGTTGAACGCGACGAGTTCGTGGTGGGGCAGGTGCTCGGCGAACTTCCGGTAGACGAGCCCGTGCCCGCCCGCCGGCGGGAAGCAGAACAGGGTCGGGCCCCGGCCGGTGTTGAAGGTCAGATACGGGCTGCCGCCGGAGATCTCACCGGTGATGATCGACTCGACCGTACGCGCCATGCCGTGCAGCGTCGTCACCTTGAAGAGCAGACTGACCGGCACGGTGATGTTGAACTCGGCCTGGAGCCGGTGGATCAGCTCGATCAGCTTGATGGAGCTGCCGCCCGACGCGAAGAAGTCGCTGCGCAGACCCGGCTGTTCCAACGAGAGCAGGGACTGCCAGTGCGCGGCCATCCGCTGCTCGTAGAGGGTGACCGGCGGTTCGTGGATCTCCTCCCCGGACTCGGCGGGCGGCTCGGGCAGCGCGGCGACGTCGACCTTCCCGTTCGCGGTGAGCGGCAGGGCGTCCACCGCGGTGAAGCGGGCCGGGATCAGATAGGTGGGCAGGCGGGTGGCGAGATGGCGGCGCAGCTCGCCCGTGCCCGGCTCGGCCCCCGGCTCCGGGACGTAGTACGCGCACAGCACGGACTCGCCGACCGCGTCGGCGCGGACCGTGACGACCGCCTGGCTCAGACCGGGCAGGGACATCAGCAGGGACTCGATCTCGCCCGGCTCGATCCGGTGGCCCCGTACCTTGAGCTGCGCGTCGGCGCGGCCGAGGAGATGGATCAGGCCCCGGGCGTCCCGCCGCGCCAGATCGCCGGTGCGGTAGAGCCGCTCGGGGGCGGCCCCCGGGCCGCGGCCCAGCGTCAGCTCCACGAAGCGCTCGGCGGTCTGCCCGGGGTCGCCCGCGTAGCCGAGGGCGAGCCCCGCGCCGCCGACCCAGAGTTCACCGGTGACCCCGGGCGGTACGAGATCGCGGTTCTCGTCGAGGATGTGCAGGGAGCAGTTGGGCAGGGGCTTGCCGATCGGAACGAGCTGGTTGGGGGTGAGCCCGTCCGTCGGCCCCTCGAAGTACGCGCTGTCGACGGCCGCCTCCGTCAGACCGTACGAGTTGATGACCCGGGTCCGCGGGCCGCACAGGGCGCGCAACCGCTCGTACTCCTCGACCTTCCAGGCGTCGGAGCCGACGATCATCAGCCGCATGAAGTCCAGCCGGTGACCCCCGTGGGCGCAGTGCTCCATGAGGGCACGGGCCACCGCGGGCACGAACTCGGCGCAGTCGACGCCCTCCCCGGTCATCGTCCCGTACAGCCGGGCGGTGTTGAGCAGCAGATCACGGCCGATGAGGACCAGCCGGCCACCCGAGCACAGGGCCCGGACGAGATCCCCGGTGAACACGTCGAACGAGACGCCCGCCATCTGGAGATGGACGCCCGGCGCCGCGCCGAGACCGTACTCCTCGTGCCACGCGGCGCGGACGGCCGCGAGCGCCCGGTGGCTGACGCGTACCGCCTTGGGACGGCCCGTCGACCCCGAGGTGTGGATGACATAGGCGGGCGCGTCCAGGTCGACGGGTGCCTCGTTCGTCTCCGGCGCGGCGGCGTCCGCCGGCCCGGCCGTCGCCCCGGGGACCTCGGTGACCAGAGGGATGCCCAGCGCCCCGAACCGGTCCCGCTCCCCGGGGGCGGTGATCAGGAGCGCCGCATCCGCGTTCCCGGTCATCAGGGCCAGCCGGTCTGTGGGGTGGCCCGGGTCGAGCGGCAGATAGGCGGCGCCCGCCTTGAGGACGGCGAGCAGGGCGACGATCAGCTCGGGCGACTTGTCGAGGCAGACCGCGACGACGTCCCCGCGCCCGATGCCCCGCGCACGCAGCCGGCCCGCCAGCAGCCTGGCCCCGTGCTCCAGCGCCCCGTAGGTGAGGTGCCGGGTCCCGCCCGACTCGGACGGTACGGTGACCGCCACGGCCTCCGGTGTCCGCGCCGCCGCCTCGGCGACCAGCCGGTGCACGGGCAGGTCGTGCGGGAGCGCCCGGCCCCGCGCGGCCGGCGCGTTGAGGATACGGGACCGCTCCCGGGCCCCCAGCAGATCGAGGCGGGCCACCGGCTCCTCGGCGGGAACGCTGGTGAGCGCGTCCAGGACATGGACGTAGTGGGCGGCCATCCGCTCCACGGTCTCCGCCAGGAAGATGTCGGTGTTGTACTTCAGGACGCAGTGGAAACGCTGCTCCGCCTCGTCCTCGTACGCCGACAACGTCAGGTCGAACTGACCCTCCTCCTCGGGCAGTTCGATGTATTCGAGGCGGTACCCGTACTGCTCGGCGGCCACCTTGTGGGCCAGCAGGATGAACATCGCCTGGAAGACCGCCGAGCGGCTCGGGTCGTGCTGGAGCCCCAGCTCCTCGACGAGCAGGACGAACGGGTACTCCTGGTTGTCGAGACCGCCGAGGACGACCTGACGGACCTGCGCGAGCAGCGCGGCGACCGACGGGCTGCCCGACAGATCCGCGTACAGCGGCAGCGGATTGACGAAGTAGCCGTAGACGGAGCCGAACTCCTCCTCCGTACGGCCGGTCACCGGCGAACCCACGATGATGTGGTCCTGGCCCGAGTAGCGGTGCAGCAGGACGTAGTAGGCGCTCAGCAGCACCATGTACACCGTGACGTCGTGCTCGCGCGCCAGGGCGTGGACCCGGGCGCTGAGATCGGTGTCGAGGACGAAGAACTCGGAGGCGCCGTTGTGGGTCTGCACCGCCGGCCGCGGCCGGTCCGTGGGCAGGTCCAGCGCGGGCACCTCGGCGGGCAGCGCGGCCCGCCAGTGGTCCAGCATGCGCCGCGCCTCGGGCGAGGCCAGGAACCGGTTCTGCCAGTTGAGGAAGTCGAGGTACCGGGCGCGCACGGGCGGCAGCTCCACGGCGCCGCCCCGGCCCAGCCCCTCGTACAGGGCGAGCAGTTCCTCGATGAAGGTGAACGTGGAGATCGCGTCGGAGATGATGTGGTGCACGGCCTTCATCACGACCCAGCGGTCCGGCCCCCGCTTGAACAGCCGGAACCGCACCAGCGGGTCGCACTCCAGGTCGTACGGACGGCGGTACTCGCGGACGATCATGTCGTGGATGTCGTCCCAGGCGCGGCCCTGCACATCGAAGAAGGCCACGTCCGGGTCGTTCCCCGTCGACACGCGCTGGACGGGCTGCCCGTCCTCCATGGTGAAGTTGGCCCGCAGCATCGGATGCCGCTCCACCAGGGACCGGAACGCCGTGAACATCCGCTCCGGCTCGATCCTGGTCCTGATCTCGACGGCCCCGCCGATGTTGTACGCGAAACCGTCGGGGTTGAGCTGCTTGAGGAACCAGAGGGCCTTCTGGTTCTGCGTCAGCGGGTGGCGGGACTCGTCCTCGTGGATCTCCACCGCGGCCGCCGTGCCCGTCCCGTCCGCCGCCTCCGCGACCAGGACGGCCGCGGCCAGGTGCAACTGCTCGCTCAGTTCGCCGGCGGGGGCGCCGCTGAGCAGCGCCACCAGAGGCAGGGCCACACCGGTCTCGGCGTGGACCCGGGCGCGCAGTTCCATGGCCAGGAGCGAGTCGAGACCGAGGGCGGCGAGGCTGCTCGTCCCGTCGATACGGTCGGTGGGCACCCGCAGCACCGTCGAGGCCACCGCCGAGAAGCGCTCGGCGACCAGTGCGGACCGCCGCTCCTCGTCCGCTGTACGGAACAGGTCGAGGAAGCTGCTGTGTTCGGCGGCGTCCCCGTCGCCCGACGCGTCCGCGGCCAGCTCCGTGACGAGCGGGGGCGGCGACGCGTACCAGGCGAGGAAGACCTTCCAGTCGACCACCGTCGCCACCAGCAACTGCGCCCGGTCCTGGCCGAGCACCCGCTCCAGAACGGCCATGCCCGCGTCGGGGGAGAGCGAACTCATGCCCCGGCTGGTGCGGTAGTGACGGACCAGGCCCAGCTCCTCGATCATCCCGGTCGCCCACGGGCCCCAGTCGACGGAGAGCGCGGGCAGCCCCCGGGAGCGGCGGTGATGGGCCAGCGCGTCCAGGAAGGCGTTGCCCGCCGCGTAGTTGACCTGCCCCGCCGTGGTGAGCAGCGAGGCGATGGAGGCGAAGAGGACGAAGTGGTCCAGCGGCTCGTCGCGCAGATGGCGGTGGAGCAGCCAGGCACCGGCGGCCTTGGGGGCGAGGACGGAGTCGAAGGCGGTCCTGTCCATGGCGGGCACCAGGGTGTCCCTGACATGCCCCGCCAGATGGAACACCCCGCGTACGGGCGGCGCGTCCTGGGCCCTGTACTCGGCCAGCCACGCGGTCAGCGCCCGCTCGTCGGTGGTGTCCAGGCAGGCGTGGACGGGATGCGCGCCCAGCGCCTCCAGCTCCTTGACGAAGCGCGCGCCCCGGCCCGCCGCCGAGGCGGGGTCCAGCGCCCGCCAGGTGGCGCGGCCGGGCAGCGGTGTCCGCCCGACCAGGATGAGATGGCGGGCGCCGCGCCGGACGAGGAAGCGGCACAGGAGCTGCCCCAGCGCGCCGAACGCGCCGGTGACGAGATAGGCGCCGTCCGGGCGCAGCCGGGGCGCGAGGGGACGCGTCAGATCCTGGGGGCGGGTGAGCCGGCAGACGAGGCGGCGCTCGCCGCGCAGGGCGATCTCGTCGTCGTAGGCGCCCTGGTGCGCGGCGGTGTGCAGGACCTCGTCCAGCACGGCCCGCGCCTCCCGCGCCCGGCGGTCCGCGTGCGGGGCGTCGTCCGTGTCGGGGCCGTCCGGGGCCAGGTCGATCAGCGTGCCCCGGTGCGCCGTCAGCTCCTGATGGCGCAGCACCCGGCCGATGCCCCAGGCGGGCGCCCCCAGCGGCTCGACGGGCCGGCCGGCGTCCACGGGCTGGGTACCCCGGGTGACGAGGTGCAGGGCGGCGGGGGAGGCGAGTTGGCCCCCGTCCTCCTGGAGCGCCTGCGCGAGGGCCACCAGCGAGTACGCCCCGAGGGTGCTGTGCTCCTCCAGACGGTCCCGTCCGGTGTCGTCCAGGGCGGGCAGGTCGAGATTCCATAAATGGACGATCGTGTCCGGGCCCGTGGCGTGTTCCGCGCCGGCGGCCCGCCGTGGCGCCGCGTCCTCGGCCAGATCGGCGAGAAGCCGGCGCAGATCGTCGGTACGGCCGGGCACCACCGTCGAGGTGCCCGCGTCGGGCCGGGTGGCGTACGCCCCGCCCGGCCGTACGAGATGGCAGTGGCCACCGCGCGCGGTGACGAGTTCCGCCAGCGCGTCGGCCACCCCGCCGGGCGCGTCCGCGAAGAGCAGCCAGCGGCCCGGGGTCGCGGTGTCGAGCGGTCCGGTGTCCAGGGGGCTCTCGGTCCAGGTGGGTTCGGCGAGCCAGTTGTCGATGGTGGTGAGCGCCACGCTGGTCGACGCCTTCTCGACATCGGCGGCCCGGAACCCGCCGATATGGCCGAGCGGCAGGCCGTCGTCCCCGTAGAGCGTGATGTCACCGACGAGTTCACCGGCAGGACGGCTCCTGACGGTGGCGTGCACCCACAGCGGCCGGTCGCCGACCGGGCCGGTGTGCACCTCGTCGATGGAGAGCGGCAGGAGGATGCCCGTCGAGCCGTCGGCGCCGTCGTCGGCCGCGCCGCCGTCCGTACCGTCCCCGAGCCCCGCCGTCAGCAGGGCCTGGAAGCAGGAGTCCAGCAGGACGGGGTGGAGGTGGTGGCCCGCGGCGTCGTCACCGATCGCCTCGGGCGGCCGGATCCGCGCCAGCGCCTCACCGGGGCCGGTCCACACCTCCTCGATGCCCTGGAACGCGGGCCCGTAGTGGTAGCCGAGACCGCTCAGCGACGCGTAGCAGGCCGGTCCGTCGAGCCGGCGCTCGCCCCGGGCCCTGACCCCGTCGAGGTCGAGCGGCGCGGGCGGGGTGGCGCGGTGACCGGTCCGGACGACGCCGCTCGCGTGGACGGCACGCTCCTCCCCGGGGCCCGAGCCGGTCGCGACGGTGAAGACGGCGCTCTCCGGTGTGTACGCGAGCTGTACGGTGCGGGACGCGTCGTCCGGGAGGAAGAGGGCCTTGCGGAACTCGACGGAGCCGAACGCGGCCTCCGTACCGCCCGTCAGCGCCCGTACCGCCTGGGCGGCCATTTCGAGATAGCCGGCGGCCGGGAACAGGGCCCGGCCCTGGATCCGGTGGTCGGCCAGATAGGGGGCGCGCTCCACATCGAGTTCCGCCTCCCACACCGGCTCCGTGGTGGCGAGCCGCCGGCCGAGCAGCGGATGGTCCGTCCGCCCGAGCCTGACCTGCGCCACGGAGTGCGGCTCGGTCCAGTACCGGTCGCGCTTCCACGGATAACGCGGCAGCGGTACGGTCCTGCCCTCGGGCTGGAGCACGTCCCAGGCGATCTCGGTGCCCAGGTTGTGCAGCGCGGCGAGCGAGGTGGTGAACCGGGCCGGTTCGTCCTCCTCCCGGCGGATCGACGGGAGCGTCACCACCTCCGCGCCCGCTTCTACCGGCCTGGCCTCCAGGCACTCCTTGATCGAATGGGCGAGCACGGGGTGCGGCCCGATCTCCAGGAAGACGCGGTGGCCCTCGTCGGCGAGCCGCTCGATCGCGGGCCGGAAGCGGACGCTGTCGCGGACGTTGCTCCACCAGTAGCCCGCGTCGAGTTCCGTCCCGTGCGCCCGGCCCTCCCGCCCCGTCAGATGGAGCGGTACCTGGGCCGGGCGCGGTTCGATCCCGTCGAGGCTGTCGAGGAGTTCGTCCTTGATCTGCTCCATGAGCGCGCTGTGGTACGGCACCCGGACGGAGAGGAAGCGGGCGAAGACCTGGTCCGCGCGCAGCTCCTCGGCGAGCGCGGTCAGGGACGACTCGTCCCCGGCCAGAGTGAGGGCGGTGGGGCTGTTGACGGCGGCGACGGACACCCGGCCCTCGTACGGCAGGATTCGGCGCTCCGCCTCTTCCTCCGCGAGCCCCACGGCGAGCATCGTCCCCGTGCCCACCAGCCGCTGCTGGAGGCGGCTGCGGTGCACGATGATCCGTACCGCGTCGCGCAGGCTGTAGACCCCCGCCTCGTAGAACGCGGCGGCCTCGCCCGTGCTGTGGCCGACGATGGCGTCGGGCCGTACCCCGTGGGCGCGCCACAGGGCGGCGAGGCCGATCTGCACGGCGAAGTTGGCGGGCTGGGCGAGCCAGGTCTCGGCCATCCGGGAGCTGCCCTCGTCCGCGTTCATCTCCTCGACGAGGGACCAGCCGGTGAGCGCGGCGATCTCGCGGTCGCAGCGCTCGACGGCCTCGCGGTAGACGGGGTGGGCGGCGAACAACTCCCGTCCCATGCCCCACCACTGGGGCCCCATCCCGGTGAACACCCAGGCCAGTCGCCGCTGATGGGGATCGCGCCGGTGGCCGGTGACCACCCGGGGGTGGGCCTCGCCCCGGATCTGCGCGGAGAGCGCCTCGGTCAGCTCCTCGCGCGAGGTGTAGACGACGGAGAGCCGGGCGTCGTGGTGCTGGCGGCGGTGCGCGAGGGTGTGCCCGAGGTCGGTGAGGGAGGTCAGGGGCGCGCCGCCCGTGGCGGTGGCGGTCAGCTCCCGGTGGATCTCCTCGGCCAGGACCGGCAGCGCGGAGGCGTCACGCGCGGAGAGCGGGAGGACGGTGTGGCGCGGGCGGTCCGCGGCGGGCCGCGCCGCCACGGGGGCTGCGGGCGGCGCCTCCTCCAGCAGGACATGCGCGTTCGTGCCGCCGAACCCGAAGGAGTTGACGCCGGCGCGCGCCGGACCCTCGTGCGCGGGCCACCGGGTGACCTGCGTCGGGATGGTGAACGGGGCGGCCGCGAGATCGATGGCGGGGTTGATCCGCTCCAGGTTGATGTGGGGCGCGATCGTCCGGTGCTCAAGGCTGAGGGCGGTCTTGATGAGCCCGGCGATCCCGGCGGCCGACTCCGAGTGGCCGATGTTGGTCTTGACCGAACCGACGTAGCAGGCGGCGCCCGGCTCCCGGCCGACGGCCAGCGCCCGGGCGAGCGCGGCGGCCTCGATGGGGTCGCCGACCGGAGTGGAGGTGCCGTGGGCCTCCACGTACTGGAGGCTGCCGGGCGCGACCCCGGCCTCGGCGCAGACCCGCTCGATCAGGGAGACCTGGGCGTCCGCGCTGGGCACGGTGATGCCGTTGGTACGGCCGTCCTGGTTGACCCCGCTGGCGGTGATCACCGCGTGGACGGGGTCGCCGTCGCGCACGGCGTCCGACAGGCGCTTCAGCGCGATGACACCGACCCCCTCGGCCCGTACGTAGCCGTCGGCCCCGGCGTCGAACGTGCGGGAGCGGCCCTCGGGGGAGAGGAACCCGCCCTTGGTCTCCGCGATCGTGTACTGGGGTGTGAGGTGCAGCAGGGTGCCGCCCGCCAGCGCGAGGGTGGACTCGCCGCGGCGCAGGCTCTCGCAGGCCAGGTGCACCGCGACCAGGGACGAGCTGCACGCGGTGTCGATGGAGAGACTGGGGCCGCGGAAGTCGAAGCAGTGCGAGATCCGGTTCGACACCATCGTCATCATCGTGCCGGTCGCGGTGTGCGCGGCCAGGGTGTCGAAGCGCAGATCGGCGAATTGGACGATCTTGTAGTCCAGGGTGAACGCGCCGATGAACACACCGACATCGCTCCCCGCCAGCTCGGCCGGCTTCTGGCCGCCGTCCTCCAGCGCTTCCCAGGACACCTCCAGCAGCTTCCGCTGCTGGGGGTCCATGTGCTCCGCCTCGCGGGGGCTGATGCCGAAGAAGGCGGGGTCGAACTCGTCGAAGCCGTCGATGTAACCGCCCCTGCCGCCCACCAGACGGCCCGGCTTGGCCTTGTCCCGGCTGCCGAGCGTGGTCACGTCGTACCGGTCCCGCGGCGTCGGTCTGATGCAGTCCTTCCCGTCGAGCAGGTTCTGCCAGTAGGCACGGTGGTCACTGGCGCCGCCGGGGAAGCGGCAGCCGATGCCGATGATCGCGATCTTCTCAGGAGGCGTGGTGCGGAGCGATTCAGCCATGTCGGCTCCTTGGGTCGTCAACACGCAACGTGCGCGAAGGGCAGGCGCGGGCTTCCGCGCCTCCGCCGGGGGACCGGCGGGGGGACGGACGCGGTGCGCGTGAACGCGAAAGCGGATTGCGGGTGGTGCGGGGAGAGACGTGGTGCGGGGAGGGTCAGTCGGTGGCGCGGCCGGTCCTCGCCCTCCGGCGCACCGGGTGCGCCAGGGTGGCGACGATCGCACCGGTCCCGGGGAAGGAGCGCGGGTCCACCAGGCCGACCGCGGCCGGCTCGCGCCCCGGCCGCCAGGTGAAGCTGCCGAACGCCCGGTCCCAGATGGACAGGTCGGAGCCGTAGTGCCCGGCCTCGGCCAGATCCGTGCTGTGGTGCAGCCGGTGCTGTTCGGGTCCCACGAAGACATGGTTGAGCCGGCCGAGACGGACGGCGATGTTGGCGTGCACGAAGTACCCCTGGGCGACGACGAACAGGCCCGCGCCGAAGACGGTCGTCGCGGAGAACCCGACGATCGCCAGGGACACTTGGACGAAAGCCTGGGAGACGAAGACGTCGGCGATGTGATTGACGCCGTTGTTGGCGACATTCACCTTGTCGGGGACGTGGTGCACACCGTGCAGCCGCCACAGCCACCGGTTGGTGTGCCCGAGCCGGTGCACCGTGTACCCGGCCAGTGAGCCGAGCAGCACGGCGAGGGGTATCTCCGCCCAGAGCGGGAGCACGGGATCGTTCCTCGCGAGCGCGCCGGCCGCGACCACCACCATCGACTGGGCCAGGGTGCCGCCCACCGTCGTGAGGACGAAGTACACGCCGTACCAGCGCCACTCCCGGCGGCTGGGGTGCCAGGCCCGCTCGTACGGGATGACCCGCTCCAGCACCGCGAGGTAGCAGATCAGCGAGAGCTGGAAGGCGAACGTGACCCGGCCGGTGTCCCAGCCGTACCGCGTGGTCATGACGAAGACCACCCCGACCGAGACCAGCAGAAGGGGGTGACAGGTACGGGAGAGCAGCGCTCCCACCGCGCTGCGCGAGGTGGCCTCGGACCCGGGCAGGCCCGCGCCGCTCACCGTTGAACCAGACATGTCGCACCCTTCGCTCATGGGGACGTGGGCAAGGACAGGACAGCACTTTCCCCTGGCATTTCACCGGCCAGGGGCCACGTAACAGCATGCGTTGGATCAACTACGGGCAGCAATATCGTCTGACCGGCGTGCGGGGGCTCATCGGCCCGGTACGCCCTCGGTGCGCGCCCCCGGCGTAACCCCGTCGGGGGTTTCTGCCTGGCATGAACGCGTTCACGGCGGGCCAGGGGGCCCGTCCGTGGATGCTCGCGGAGACCACTGTCACCCGGAAGAGGGGCCGCACGCACGTTACCCGAGCGGTGTGCCGGGTAGGGGCCGCGGCGCCAGACTTCTGGCGCGACCCGCTCCGGGGCCGCGTCTCAGCGCGGTGTGTCGGACGCGGCGCGGCCCACCGACTCGACCAGGGGCAGCAGTCGGTGCGCCACCCGCTCGCGCAGCGCCATCTCCGTCCGCGTACGGACCACGCCCGGCAACTGGATCAGCCGCTGCACGACGTCTTCGAGATGGCCGTTGTCCCGCGCGACCACGCGCGTGAGCAGATCGCCCGCTCCCGTGATCGAGAACGCCTCGATGATTTCCGGGACTTGGGCGAGCGCGTCACCGACCTCGTCCAGATGCCCCTGCGTGACCTCGATATGGACGAAGGCCAGCACCGGATGGCCGAGGGCGGCGGGGGAGAGGCGGGGACCGGTGCCCATGATCACACCGTCCCGCTCCAGCCGGTCGAGCCGGGCCTGCACCGTGCCACGCGCGACTCCGAGGAGCCGCGCGTACTCCCGCACACTGGTGCGCGGCCGCTCGATGAGCAGACGCAGAATGCGGGTGTCGAGGGTGTCCACCGGCATGGTCCTTCGGCCTTCCGCAGTGCTGTGCGCCGCTCCGCTCCGGGTACGCCGCGCCGTTCTGCGACGACTGTACCGATGGCCGGGCCGAGCGCCGTACCGCCCTACCGCCGGCCCGGCGTGACCGCGCGGACCGCCGCCCTGCCGGGACCGCCGGGACCCGAAAGCGGACCCGCCCTGCGCGTCGCGCCCGGCCACCGGATCCCGCGTGATGAAAAATCGCGCCGGAGCGGAACGGCCCGCACGGTCCCGGAAGCCCGCGCGGCCCGGAACGGCGCGCGAGCCCCGAACGGCCGGCGCGGCCGGCAGGACGGGCAGGACCGGCAGGACCGGCAGGACCGGCAGAGACGGTACGCGGAAAGACGGAGGAGCGGCACATGAGGAGAACCGGTGGACGGGGAAGTCCGCGCCGCCCGCTCCGGGCCCTGTCCGTCCTCTCCCTCTGCGCCGTCCTCGGCGGGCTGGCCGCACCGCCCCGGACGCCCCGGGCGGAGCCCTGCGAACGCGTCCTGGTGGGAGTGGCACACCAGGACGACGACCTCCTCTTCGTCAGCCCGGAGATCCGGCGGACCCTGCGCTCCGGATGCTCCGTCAGCACGGTCTATCTGACCGCCGGGGACGCCGGTCATCCTTTCCGGACGAGCTACTACGTGAGAAGCCGGGAGGACGGCGTACGGGCGGCGTACGCCGAGATGGCGGGCGCCGCGGACCGCTGGAAGAGGGACGATGTCGTCCTCGGCGACCGCAGGCTCCTGTCGTACACCCTGGCCGCGGGAGCGGACGTCCGGCTGACCTTCCTCCGCCTCCCCGACGGGCTGCCCAGGGGCAGCGGCACCACCACGAACCGGCACGAGAGCCTCCTCAGGCTCTTCCGCGGGGAGATCAGGACGATCCGTCCCGTGGACGCGGAGCCCGCCTACACCGAGGACGAACTGCTCACCACCCTGACGGGGCTGGCCGACCGGGAGAAGGCGCAGCGCGTCCGTACCCTCGACTACGACAACCACTCCTTCGGCCACCACGACACCCGGACCGTCGACCACAGCGACCACAGCGACCACGCGGTGGCGGGACGGTACTTCAGAAGGGCCGCCTTCGACGCGGCGGACCGGCCCCCGGTGACGCCGTACCTCGGATACGGCATGTCCCTCCTGCCCGCCAATCTGACGCCGGGGCAGAAGAGGGCGAAGGCGGCGGTGTTCGAGACCTACTACCGGCACCAGGGATGCGTACCGCGGAAATGCCCCGCGTTCCGCCCGTACGCCGGCGGCTACCGGAACTGGGTCGGCAAGGAGTACCGCAGAACGCACCGGGCGCCCCGCCCCGGCGAGATCATGTCGGCGATCGCCACGACCGACTCCACCCGCACCGTGGAACTCTGCCTCACCGCGGAAGGCGGCGCGAAGGGGCCCGCCGGGGTCGCCACGCGCGCGTGCGACGGCGCGCGGAACCAGGCGTGGACGGTCGGGGACGGCGCCGTCCGGATCGCGGTGGGCGGACGCTGTCTCACCGCGCCGTACGGGGACTCCTCGACCCCCGCCCTGTCCGTGTGCGACGGGTCGCCGGGACAGCGCTGGTGGCGCGACGCGGGGGGCCGCATCGGCTCCGAGGAGGGGTGTCTGACCCAGGACGACATGGTGAACCTGCGTCCCCGGCTCCATCTGGCGCGCTGTGCTCCGTACCGTCCGGAGGTCCGCTGGTACGGGTGAACCCGTACGGGGCATCCCCTGTTTTCGACGGAAAACGCGCGGAAGCCTCTCTTCCATCGAAATCCGTCGCTAGTGTCCGGCGCATGGCAGATGCAGAGCGCACACGCATGCGAAGAACGCTGCTCACGATCGTGGGCGCCGTCGCCGCGGCGAGTCTCGGAATCGGCGGGGCGATCGCGGCGGGGTCGGCGGAGGACCGCGCCGTGAACGTCGGTACGACGGTGGCCCCGGCGGCCGACGAGACGGCCGCCCCCCAGGCGGGCGGCGGCACCACGGGCGGCGGCACCACGGACGGCAACTCGCTGACCGGCGGCATGAACGGGGGCGCCATGAACGGGGGCGCCATGGACGGGGGCGCAACGGACGGAGGTGGCACGGACGGAGGTGGCACGGACGGCGGCACCACGGACGCCGGCGGCGTGAGCGGCTCAGGAGGCGCCGAACCCAGCCCGGAGGAGTCGGGCGGAAACCCCTCACCCCACCCCACGGACGCCCCCGACCCCACACACGACCCCGAGCCCACGGACGGTCCCAGCGGTTCTCCCGGTGTCCCGGCGGATCTCGAAGACCTCACCCGGCGCATCGACGAACTCGACAAGAAGGTCGACCGGCTGCCCACCAAGAAGGAACTGGCCGACGCCCTGCGCGCCTTCGCCGACCAACTGGACACCCAGGGCTGAGGCCCACGGCCCGCCCCGGCGCCCCGTGCACCTCCCGCGCCGCACCATCCCGGCACCCCTGTGCACCACCCTGGTCCGTTGGTCCCCAACGGCCGACAGAAAGGCGTTTACACTGAGCCAATGGCACAGTGATCCGGGCATGTGTTGAGCCACCGCTCCACCGGATGCTTATCTGTGCCCCTGTGAAAAGGATGTTCGTGGCCCCGGACCCGGGGCGTCTCAGGCTCAGGAACGCGCTGCGCGCCGTCCTCGGCATCGCCCTCGCCGTCGCGGTGTCCGAGGTGGCCGGGCTCTCGCTGACCGCGTCCATCTTCGGCGGCCTGGCGGCGCTCCTCGCGCTCTTCACCGTCCTCGACCCCACCGTCCGCGCCCAGCGCCTGACGACCGCGCTGCTGCCCGTCGTCGGCCTCCCGGTCCTCGCGCTGGCCACGGTCCTGCACGGGGTGCCCCTCGCCCGTGACGCGGCCTTTCTCGCCGTGGTCCTCGCGGGGGTCTACGCCCGGCGCTGGGGGCCGCGCGGTCACGCGCTCGGCATCTTCGCCTTCATGAACTTCTTCGGCACGCAGTTCCTGCACGCCGTCCCCGCCCAACTGCCCGAACTCGCCGCCGCCACGGCGCTGGCCCTGCTCATGGCCGGCACGGTCCGCTTCGTCCTCTGGCCCATCGAACGGCGCACCCCGCCCGCCCCCGTCCCGCCCGCGCCCACCGGCACGGGGCTCGCGCGGCCCACCACCCGGCAGGCGCTCCAGTCCACCGTCGCCTGCGCGTTCGCCCTCGTCCTCGGCCAGGCGCTCTCGGACGACCGCTGGTACTGGGCCGTCGGCACCGTCTGGTGGATCTTCGTCAACACCGCCTCGCGCGGCGAGACACTGGTCCGCGGCTTCCGCCGGGTCCTCGGCACGGTGATCGGCCTCGTCGTCGGGCTGCTCGTCGCCGTCCCGCTGCACGGCGCCCCCGCCCCCACCGCCGCGCTCGTCGCGGTCTGCGTCTTCGGCATCTTCTACACGGCCCAGGTCTCCTACAGTTGGATGGTCCTGGCGGTGACCGTGATGGCCGGACTGCTGTACGGACTGCTCGGCGTCCTCGACCCCGCCCTGCTCGCGCTGCGCCTCGCGGAGACCGGCGCGGGCGCCCTCGGCGCGGCGCTCGCCGTCGTCCTCGTACTGCCCGTCACCGTCCACGCCACCACCGACGCCTGGATCCGGCGCGCGCTGCACAGCGTCCACGCCTGTACGGCCGAGGCCGCGCGCCGGCTCGCCGGGGACCCGGCGGCCGACCCGGCGCCGTACGGAGCCGAACTGGAGCTGCTGCTCGGCCGGGTACGGATGTCGCTCGCCCCGCTGGTCCATCCGCTCAGCCCGCTGCGGGCCCGCAAGGCCCGCGCCCGGCAGGTGCTCGGCCTGCTCGACGACTGCGCACGCGAGGTGAGGGGGTTCGCCGCGGTGGCCGCCGACCCGGCCGCCTCGCACGACGCCCGGCTCTCCGCCGCCTGTGAGCGGATCGAGGCCGCCGTACACGCACTGGTCGCCCCCGGGACGGAGTCCGCCCGTCCGGCCGCCGTCCCGCTCGCCGCCCCGCACCCGCCCCACCATCCGGGGGCCGAGGCCGCGCTGGCCCATCTGCACGGCCTGGAGCAGGCGCTCACCGGGCTCTCCGCGCCCCTGCGCACCTCGCCGCGCGCCCCGCTCGTACCCGCCTGACCCGTACGGAAGGGCGCACCGGGACCGCGACCGCTCCCGGGCCTCCTGCTACGGTCGGCCGGGCGATCGGCGGACCGGACGGCGTGAACGCCCGGCCGGGCGGGGGCAGAACGGGGCCGGACAGCGGCAGGACCGGCCCGTGGGGCGGGACGAGGGGGCACACGGTGAGTGGCGACAACGGCGGACGCGACGGCGGGAGCGGCGGCGGACGGGCCTTCATCGGGTCGTTCACCTCGGCGGGGGGCCTCGGTGTCCTCACCGCCGCCGTGGACCCGCGGACCGGGGCGCTCACGGCGGGCGGCGCCACGGACTCCGTGCCGGATCCCTCGTACCTCGCGCTCTCGCCGGACGGCACGGTGCTCTACGCGGTCTCCGAGACCGACGAGGGCGCCGTGGCCGCCTTCCGCACCCCGGACACCGGGGCAGCGGGACACCCGGCGCCCAGCCTGCTCACGGACCCGGTGCCGGTGGGCGGCGCGGCGCCGACCCATCTCGCCTTCGCCGACGGGCATCTCCTCACGGCCAACTACGGTTCCGGCAGCGTCTCCGTCCTGCCCGTCGCCGCCGACGGACGCCCGGGACCGGTCACCGGGGTGCTCCGGCACCAGGGCTCAGGACCCGACCCCGACCGGCAGCGCGGCCCGCACGCCCACCAGGTGGTGGCCGCGCCCGGCGGGCGCTGGATCCTCGGCACCGACCTGGGCACCGACAGCGTACGGATCTCCTCCCTCTCTGCCGCCACCGGCGAACTGGTCCCGCACGGCGAGACCGCGCTGCCCCCCGGCAGCGGCCCCCGCCACCTCGCCTTCCATCCGGCGGGCGGCCATGTCTATGTCCTGGGCGAGCTGGAACCGGTGCTCACCGTCTGCCGCTGGGACCAGGCGAACGGCGTGCTCGAACCGGTCGGCGGGACCGCCGTGCTGCCCGCCGGCGCGGAGGACGGAAGCTACCCCTCCGGGGTGGTCGTGGCGCGGGACGGACGGTTCCTCTGGGTCGCCAACCGGGGCCACGACTCCCTCGCCGTCCTCGCCCTCGACCCGATGTACGAGAAGCCGGAACTGCGCACCACCGTGCCGTGCGGCGGGCACTGGCCGCGCGATCTCGCGCTGGATCCGACGGGCCGCAGACTGTACGTGGCGAACGAGCGCTCCGGCGACGTGACCTGGTTCGACATCGACCCGGCCACCGGGGTCCCGGCCCTGGCCGGCGCCCTGCGCGCCCCCGCCGCCTCCTGCGTGGTCTTCGGCTGAGCGCCTCTCCCCGGAGCCCCGGGCGCCCTCCGCCGGTACGGGAAGGGCCCGCCCCGGAGCGATCCGGTGCGGGCCCTTTCCCCACGTACGTCCACGCGTACGGGGGCGGGAGCGGAGCCCCGGCCGTGCGCGGGCGCGTGTCAGTGCGCGGGCGTCCCCTGCGGCTGCGGGGTGATGCCCAGCGTGGTGGCGTACTTCGACAGCACCAGCTTGCCGATGGCCGGGTACGCGCCGAGCGGCTCGGCCGTGGCGCAGTCGGCCTCCTTGACGGCCGCGTCGAGCAGCCCCGCGGGCAGCTCCGGACCGACCAGGTACGGCGCGAGCGCGAGCTGCGTCGAACCCGACTCGCGAAGCTGCTCGGCGATCGCGACGACCGAGCCCTCCGTGTCGAGCGCGGCGGCCATCACCGGCACGGCGAGCCGCGCGGCCAGCAGCATTCCGGTGATCCCCGCGGTCTGGACCGCCTCCTCGCCGCCCACCGTGGCCAGGATGATCCCGTCGGCCGCCGTGGCGACCGTGAAGAGCCTGGCGCGGTCGGCGCGGGCCAGCCCGGCCTCCGAGAGACGGACGTGCAGCCCCTCGGCCAGCAGCGGATGCGGACCGAGGACATCGGTCAGCTCGGCGGTGGCGCCGCTCTCCGTGACGGCCTCGCCCATCCGCTCGATCAGCGTGCTCTCCGGGCCGGCCAGCAGCGGCACGACCACGGCGGCGGGGCCTTCGGGCTCGGAGACCTCACGGCCGGCGGCCTTGGCCAGCTCGTAACGCTCCGTGCGCAGTGCGGCGGTCCCGGCCAGTACGGCCTGGAGCGTCGGGTACTCGGTGTCGTCGCCGTCCAGGTAGCCGATGTAGGCGTCGAGGCCGGGCAGCTCGGAACGGGCGATGCTGACGACCTCTTCGGCCAGCCCGCGGACGGCGCCGGACGGGGGTCCGGGAACGGCGAGAACCAGCGCGGGCGCACCTTCGGGGGCCGCGACCGGTTCGGGACGGCGGTGGCGCCCCGACTGGCGGGGTCGCGGCATTCGTACAGGCAGGCCGGATGCGGGCCCAGTGGGGGTGCTCATGGCGTCGAATGCTACTGGTTTTGTGGGCGCGGCTGTTCGGGGAGGGGGCCGCTGCGCGCCATCTGTCCTTATATATCCGTTAGGTAATTTTCAGCTCATCTGTACTGTTCTGTCGAGACGTTCAGCAGGCGCGGCTCGGTCGGCAGCCGGAGCGATCCGGTGGCGAGCGCCGCCGCGATGAACAGCGCCCCACCCAGCGGATCGGTGGCCGCGGTGACCACCGCGGCATGCGGGAGCCGGGCGGACAACTCGGCGCGCACCGGTGCGAGGAGCGGTTCGCCGATCTTGAACAGACCACCCGTGAGGGCGACTTCACATTCACCCGATGGTGGGCAGACGGCCGTGGCGGCGTCCGCGATGTGCTCCGCCGCCTGCGCGAGGATCGACCGCGCGACCGGATCGCCGGACGCGACCCTGGCCACCTCCGGAGCGAACGAGGCGAGGACCGCGGGCCGGTCGGAGCGGGGGTAGAGCAGCCCGGGAAGCCCGCTCGCGGGCCCGAAAAATGTTTCCATGCCGGACAGCAGTGCGGCCGAGCCCCCGCGCCGTCCGTCGTGGGCGCGCAGGGCGGCCTCCAGCCCGGCGCGGCCGATCCAGGCCCCCGAGCCGCAGTCGCCGAGGAGATGGCCCCAGCCGTCGGCCCGGCGCCAGCCCTCCGGGGCCGTACCGAGCGCGATCAGGCCCGTACCCGCGGCGACGACCGCGCCGGGGCGCTGGCCGAGCGCGCCCGCGTACGCCGTGACCGCGTCGGCGGCGAGCGCCAGCCGCCGCACCCCCAGGGAGCGTTCCAGTGAGGCGGGCAGCTCGGCGCGCAGCCCGTCACCGAGCGTCGCCATCCCCGCCGCGCCGATCGCGACCGCCGACAGGCCCTCGTGACGCGCCCGCGTACCTGCCTCCGCCAGCAGCGTCCGCGCGGCGGGCAGCAGCCGGGCGAGGAACTGCTCGGGGTCGATGCCCGCCGCTCCCGTACGCACCGGCTCGGCGGAGTGCGCGGACGAGACGGCCGTGACCGACCCGTCCGGCTCCACGGCGCCGAGCGCGAACCGCACGCCCGACCCGCCGGAGTCGACGCCCAGGACCCAGCTCACCCCGGCCCCCGGCTCATCGGACGCCCCGGCGTGCGGCGGTCACCGTCCCGCTCACGGCAGTTGCCAGTCGACCGGCTGCGCCCCCTGGCCGGTCAGCAGGTCGTTGGCGCGGCTGAACGGCCGGGAGCCGAAGAAGCCGCGGTCCGCCGACATGGGGGACGGATGGGCCGACTCGATCGCCGGGTAGTCGCCGAGCAGCGGACGGAGGTTACGGGCGTCGCGCCCCCACAGGATGGACACGAGCGGCTTGCCGCGGGCGACCAGCGCGCGGATGGCCTGCTCGGTCACCTCTTCCCAGCCCTTGCCGCGGTGCGCGGCGGGCTTGCGGGGCGCCGTGGTGAGCGCCCTGTTGAGCAGCAGGACCCCCTGCCGGGTCCAGGGCGTCAGATCGCCGTTGGAGGGGCGTGGATGGCCCAGATCCGTGTGCATCTCACGGAAGATGTTGTCCAGGCTGCCCGGTACGGGGCGCACCTCGGGCGCCACCGAGAAGCTCAGCCCCACCGCGTGCCCCGGCGTCGGATAGGGGTCCTGCCCGACGATCAGCACCCTCACCTCGTCGAAGGGCTGCTGAAAGGCGCGCAGGACATGGGGCCCCGCGGGCAGATAGGTGCGCCCGGCACTGATCTCGGCCCGCAGGAAGTCGCCCATCTCGGTGATGCGCCCGGCCGCGGGGGCCAGTGCGTCGGCCCAGCCGGGCTCTACGATTTCGTTCAACGGTCGTGCCACGGGGCGTCACTCTACTGGTGCACGGGGTGCGCGTTCGCACGTACCCGGTAAGTGACCGTCCCGGCCCGGCCGCGCGTCCCGACCGCCCGTCAGCTGCCCGGAGCCGGATCCTCCGTGTGCGCCCGCCGTCCGTCCGCCGTCAGGTCCCGTTCCATCAGTACGGTGTCCACCCACCGCCCGTGCTTGTACCCGACCTCGGTCAGCCGCCCGGCGTGCGTGAAGCCGAACCGCCGGTGCAGGGCGGCCGAGGCGTCCTGGCCGGTGTCCGCGATGACCGCGACCATCCGGCGCCGGCCGGCCCGCGTGCACCGCTCCACGAGGGCCCCCAGCAGCGCGCCGCCCAGGCCCCTGCCGGTGTGGCCGGGGGAGAGGTAGACCGTGTCCTCCACGGTGTTCCGGTAGGCGGGCCGCGGGCGCCAGGGACCCGCGTACGCGTAGCCGGCCACCTCACCGGCGACCTCGGCGACCAGGAACGGGTTCTCCCGGGAGGCGATGTCCCGGAAGCGGCGCAGCCAGTCGTCGGCCGTCGGCGGCTCCTCCTCGAACGTGATCACGCTGTGGAGGACGTAGTGGGCGTAGATGCCGGCGACCGCCCGGAGATCCGCGGGCACGGCAGGCCGGACGACGCTCCGCGGAGCGGGCGCTCCCATGGTGCGTTCCCCCTGTTCGCGGGTGGCCGGGCCGGGCGGGGGGGGGGCCCCCCCGGGGGGGGGCGGGGGGCGGGGCGCCCCCCCCCCCCGGGACAACGCCCGGGGGGTGTGGGTGGGGGGGGGGGGGGGTGGCGCCCACCCACACGCGCCCGC
>NZ_JBHZDA010000004.1:43689-48804 GCF_042755665.1 Streptomyces sp. NPDC059142 | reverse complement strand
TCACTCTACTGGTGCACGGGGTGCGCGTTCGCACGTACCCGGTAAGTGACCGTCCCGGCCCGGCCACCGGCGCTCTCAGACGGCGCGGTGGTACTGCGGCGGGGTGTGGACCGTACCGCCCAGCTCACCGGCGGCGCGGCGGGCCCAGGACGGGTCGCGCAGCAGCTCCCTGCCGAGCAGTACGGCGTCGGCCTCGCCGTTGGAGAGGATCTTCTCGGCCTGCTCGGGCTCGGTGATCAGGCCGACGGCCGCGACGGGCAGCCGGGTCTCCGCCTTGACCCGCGCCGCGAACGGCACCTGGTAGCCGGGGGTGACCGGAATGCGGGCACCGGCGGCGTTGCCGCCGCTGGACACGTCGAGGAGGTCCACGCCGTGCGCCAGCAGCTCGTCCGCGAGGCGCACCGTGTCGTCCACGGTCCAGCCGCCCTCGTCGAGCCAGTCGGTGGCGGAGATCCGGAAGAAGACGGGCAGCTCGTCGGGCCACTCGGCGCGGACGGCGTCCACGACCTGAAGGGCGAAGCGGGCGCGGTTCTCGAAGGAGCCTCCGTAGGAGTCCGTACGCCGGTTGCTGTGCGGCGAGAGGAACTCGCCGATCAGGTAGCCGTGCGCGCCGTGCACCTCGACGACCTCGAACCCGGCCTCCAGGGAGCGCCGGGCCGCCGCCGCGAACTGGCCGACGATCCCCTCGATCTGCTCCACCGTCAGCTCGGCGGGGAGGAGATGGCCTTCCGCGAAGGGCACCGCGCTGGGCGCCAGCGGCTCCCAGCCGCCGGCCTCGGCGCCTACCGGACCGCCGCCCTTCCAGGGGCGGTCCGTGGACGCCTTGCGGCCGGCGTGGGCGAGCTGGATGCCGCTGACGGTGCCCTGCTCGGAGAGGAAGCGGGTGATCCGGCGGAAGGCCGCCACCTGGGTGTCGTTCCAGATCCCCAGGTCGGCCGGGCTGATACGGCCCTCGGGGCTGACGGCCGTGGCCTCGGTCAGGATCAGCCCCGTACCGCCGACGGCGCGCGCCGCGAGATGGGCGAAGTGCCAGTCACCGGGCACCCCGGCCTCGGGGCCCGTCTCCTCCGCGCTGTACTGGCACATGGGCGCCATCCAGATACGGTTCGGGACGGTCAGGGACCGTAGGGTGTACGGCTCGAACAGTGCGCTCACGGCAGGCTCCATTCACCACATCGGGGAGGGGCCGGAACGGAAGGGGTGGGCCGGCCCATGCTTCGTACGGTACCCACCGTAGTACGGTGAATGTCAAACTACGAAGGGTCTCGTACCATGGAGGTACGTCCCGAAACGAGTGGAGCCGCCGTGACCGTCGCGACCAGCACCCGTGAACTCGCCCATCCGCCCTGTACGGAGATCCGCCTGGAGGGCGTGCTCCACGCGCTCGCCGATCCCCTGCGGCTGCGGATCGTCCGCGAGATGGCCGCCGCCGACGGTGAGCTGTCCTGCTCGGACTTCGACCTCCCGGTCACCAAGTCGACCACCACCCATCACTTCCGGGTGCTGCGCGAGAACGGGGTGGTCCGGCAGGTCTACCGGGGGACGGCCAAGATGAACGGGCTGCGCCGGGAGGAGCTGGACGCGCTCTTCCCCGGGCTGCTGGGTGGCGTCCTGGACGCCGCCGCCGCGCAGGAGGCCCGGCTCGGCGCACCGGTGGCGTGAGCCGGTGCCGGTGCCGGTGCCGCGGGTCGACGCCGGTGCTATGAGCCGACAGGGTGCCGTACGGACCGGCGCGTGCGCGCCAAAACCATAGGGGCGGATTGCCTGATTAAGTTGTGAATGTGTCGGAACATAGAGTGATGTCCGCCCAGGAGCCCCACGACCGTGACGCCCGCCCGTGGCCCGTGTGGGAGGTGCAGGGGCACGGCACGGTGACCGCCGTGGGGGATCCCCGCGACGGCGCCGAGCGGCACGAGATCCTGCCGCCGTGGGTCGATGTCCGCCTGACGTTCCAGGACGGGGCCCGGATCGACGTCCTCGCGGTGGTACGGGACGGCCGGATCGCCATCGAGGACGCCCAGGCCGATCCGCCGCTGGCGCTGGACGGTTTCGCGGCGCTGGCCGACGCGATCGAGGCGCCGCTCCAGAACGCCTGCCAGGTGGTCGCGGGGCCGCACCGGCCTCCCGTACCGCAGCCCGCCGGAGCGGTCCCGTGCGAGGCGCTGCCCGCCAGGGGTGAGCCGGCGCCGGGGGAGCCGGGGGAGCCGCCGTCGGAGCCCCGTACGGAGGCGGCCGGCCCCTGCCCCGAGGTGCCCGAGGTGCCCGAGGTGTCTGAGGTGCCCGAGGCTTCCGCGGCGTGGGTGAGCCGTCCCGAGCCGGAGGTCGTACCGGAGGCCGCACCGGACCCTGTGCCGGAGGTCGGACCGGACCCCGTACCTCCGCCCGGTCCGGCGGCGACAGCCCCCGCCACGGCCCTCGACGCGCCCGCCGGCGGGGACCGCGCGCCGGTGGAATCGGGCCGCCACCGTGCCCGTACCTCCGTCCCGCGCGGTGTCGCCGCCCGGCGCGGGGTCGCCGAGATCTACCGCGCGGCCCAGAGCGCCGGCCAGGACCCCGTGCTCGCCGTCATGTCCGCCACCGGGTTCAGCCGGCGCAAGGCGCTCAGGCTGATCGCCGGGGCCCGCGACGACGGTCATCTCAGCCCCCGGCACCACCGCCGCTGACCTCACGCCCGGTCGGCCGGGCGTCGTCCGGGCTCACATCGAGCGCATCCGGTTCATCTCCACGGTCTGCTGCGAGATGACGTCGTTGGCCATCTCCCCGACCAGGATGTTGTTGCCCTCGGAGACCGCCTCGGTCGCCATCGTGACCGCGCCCTGATGGTGAGTGATCATCAGCTTCAGGAACAGCTCGTCGAACGCCTTGCCCTTCGCCGCGCGCAACTGCGTGAGCTGTGCCTCGGTCGCCATGCCGGGCATCGTGCCGTGGTCGTGGCTGTGCTGATTCTTTGCCCCGCCATTGTTTTTCAGCCACGCTTCCATGACGTCGATCTCCGGCTTCTGCGCCGCGGATATCCGCGCGGCGAGCCGTTTCACCTGGGTCGAATCGGCCCTCTCCGGGACGAGTGCGGTCATGTCCAGCGCCTGGGAATGGTGGACGATCATCATCTGCGCGTAGGTGAAATCAGCCGAGTTGGGGGTGTCGTCGGGCGCGGCCTTCTTCGCCTCCTCCGGGGAGAGCGTCCTGGCCGGTTCGCCCGGTTTTCCGGGCGCCACCACGCCGGGGCCCTGTTCCGCCTTGGTCTCCGCGGCCTTGTCGTCCCCCGAGTCGCAGGCTCCCAGGGCCAGTACGGCGAGGGCCGCCGCCGCCGCGACGGTGGACCGGCGGACCCGGGGGTTCCGGTGGCGGATCAACACAGTGACCTCCTACTACACATGGGCAGGACTGAACACGTTCCTAACACGCTTCCGCATGTGAGTGATCAAAAACTTTCATTACGTCTCTGTTGCCATCTGTTGATATGTACATGGGAGGGACGATACTGCCGAGGTCCGAGACCCGTTCAACTCTGGACGGATACAAGGGAGGACGTAGTGACCTCGTTGCACACCACCCGCGTGCGGCGCAGACGTCTGGGCGTGGCGGCAGCCGCGGCCGGGCTCTTCGCGACGCTGCTGACCGCCGGACCGGCGGTCGCCACCCCCGACCCCGGTGACGCCCCGGCCAAGGAGAAGGTCTCCAAGAGCCAGGCCGCCGAGGTGAAGGAGGCCATCGCGCAGGGTGACATACCCGGCGTGGACGAAGTCGTCCACAGCTCCAACATCACCCACCTGGCCAATGTGCCGAAGGACCTGATCACGGGGACCAACTCGGATCTGGCCTTCCAGGGCAAGTACGCCTTCTCGGGGAACTACGACGGCTTCCGGATCTTCGACATCAGCAACCCGAAGTCCCCCAAGACCGTCGCGCAGGTTCTCTGCCCCGGATCGCAGAACGACATCTCGGTCTCCGGCAACCTGCTCTTCCTCTCCACCGACTCCTCCCGCAGCGACAACTCCTGCAACAGCGTCGCGCAGTCCGCGACGATCAAGGAGTCCTGGGAGGGCATGAAGATCTTCGACATCAGCGACAAGCGGAACCCCAAGTACGTGGCCGCCGTCGAGACGGCGTGCGGCTCGCACACGCACACGCTGGTGCCGAAGAAGAAGGACGTCTACGTCTACGTCTCCTCGTACTCGCCCAGCGCGTCCTTCCCGGACTGCCAGCCGCCGCACGACGGCATCTCCATCATCAAGGTGCCGCGCAAGGCCCCGCAGAAGGCCGAACTCCTCAAGTTCGAGGTGCTGTTCCCCGAGGGCGGCAACCCCGGCGCGCCCACCAACCCGGGTGTCTCGGCGACCACCGGCTGCCACGACATCACCGTCCTGCCCTCCAAGGACCTGGCGGCCGGTGCCTGCATGGGCGACGGCATCCTGATGGACATCAAGAACCCGGAACGTCCCAAGGTGATCGACCAGGTCCAGGACAACGTGAACTTTGCGTTCTGGCACTCGGCGACGTTCAACCAGAAGGCCGACAAGGTCATCTTCACCGATGAGCTGGGCGGCGGTGGCGCCGCCACCTGCAACGCGGCGATCGGTCCGAACCGGGGCGCCGACGGCATCTACGACATCGTCGGCAAGGGCGACAAGCGCAAGCTGGTCTTCCGCAGCTACTACAAGATCCCCCGGCACCAGGCCGACACCGAGAACTGCGTCGCCCACAACGGCTCGCTGATCCCGGTCAAGGGCCGCGACATCATGGTCCAGTCCTGGTACCAGGGCGGCGTCTCCGTCTGGGACTTCACCAACTCCTCGAAGCCGAAGGAGATCGCGTACTTCGAGCGCGGTCCGATCTCGGCCGAGACGCTGGTGGGCGGCGGCACGTGGTCCGCGTACTACTACAACGGCCACATCTACTCGAACGACATGGTCAAGGGCTTCGACGTGCTGAAGCTCGACGACCGTCTCACCGACCCGGCGAAGAAGGTGCGGATGGACGAGCTGAACGTCCAGACGCAGCCCGACTACTTCAGCGGCTCCGGCCACTGAAGGACCACGCCCTGAGATGTTGGGGCGGGGGGGGGGGCCGCCCCCGCGGCCCCCCCCCCCCCCCCCCGCGGTGGTGGGGGGGGAG
>NZ_JBHZDA010000004.1:0-43679 GCF_042755665.1 Streptomyces sp. NPDC059142 | reverse complement strand
CCCCAACCCCTCCCCGGGTCCCCCCCACCCCCCCCCACCCGCTCTGGTGGTCCCCGGGGGGGCCCCCCCCCCCCCCCCCAACACCCAACTCCCAGTCGAGGTGGTAGCGGTCGAACAGCTCGGCCCGCAGCCGGGGCAGCGGCATCGGCGCCCCCGGCATCAGCGCCGCGAAGACCGCGCCCATCAGCAGGGCACGCAGCATCGGATAGTCGCCGTCCGGATCCGCGGACCCGTACCGCCGTACGGTCTCGCGCAACAGCCCGGCCAGCCGCTGCTGTTCCGGGCACTGCACGAACCCCTCCGCCTGAAGGATTCCGGCCATATGGGTTCGCATCAGGACGGGCCGGTCCACCGTGAGCCCGAGGATCGCGTCGATCGCCCGCGCCATCAGCTCCCGGCCGTCCCGCGCGCGCGGCTCGCGCTCCAGCGCGGCGGCGAGCGTACGGTGCATCAACCGGTGCACGGCGGACTGGAGAAGCTGCCGCTTCCCCGGAAAGTAATACGAGATGAGTCCGCGCGCCGAACCGGCCCGCTCCGCGATGTCCGCGAGCTTCGTGGCCTCGTAACCCCGCTCGGCGACCAGCTCCACCGTCGCCTGGAGCAGCCGCTCCCGGGAACGGCGGCGCAACTCTTCATTGACCGACGCGCTCCGCGGGGACATGCTCGACTCCTGCGTTGACTGGCTCCGAGCCAGTATAATCAGGACGTCCCGTCGAGGCCCTCTGGGCCCGTCGCACGGGGCTGCGCCGGTCTTGGGCGACGCGGGGGATCGCCCAAGCCCTGCGGCATCTCTTCAGGTTTCGTGTTCGGGACCTGCGAACATGCAGGTCCCGAGGGCAAAGTCGAAGACGGCGCATGTGCTGGGCCCGTCATCTCTGGTCGCTTCTGATCATGCTCAGGCTGAGTCAATGCCGATTTCTGCGATGTCCCGTCAGGTCGCTGCTGACCGGCCGGCTCGTCGGCCGACGTACTCTTCGGCCATGTCACGCATGTCGTCGGCGACAAGAGCCGAGCTGGACGCGGAGATAACCGACTTCGGTGAGGTGCTGGCCGGGCACCCTCATGTCCCGGGTCCTGCGGATGATGAGGCGCTGCTGGGTACTTGGGCCGTGGCGCTCGACGCGTACGAAGAGGCGAAACGCGTCCTCGGCGCAGCACGGACGGAGGCGGAGGCCCGTTCGTCGGTGCGGCGAGTACTGGACACGGGGCGGGAGGCCATCGCGCGGGTCGACCGCCACTCAGGCCGCGAGGCGCCGCGGTCCGCGCCCTGCTTCTTCGACCCGGGGCACGGCCGTTCCACGGTCAGACTTCCTTGGGCGCCGCCCGGAGGTGCGTCCCGGTTGGTGCCGGTGTGCGCGGCCGACGCCGTCCGGCTTCAGGAGGGCCGGCCGAAGCGGGGCGGCAACAGGCCTCCGCAGAAAAAGCGCCCGAAGCAGGGTGATCGGGATGAGCGGCACGCGCAGCGCCCTGCCGTACGCCTCGACAGTCCAGGGCCACAGGAGTTCAGGCACTACTGGACCCCGGAGGTTCCCGCGGTGCTCGTTCTACGCGCTGTTTCGTACGGGAAGCCCATGTCGACCACCCTCCGGAAGCTGCGCCGGGGAAGCACGGGCTTCCCCGACGCCCGCGACCTGGTGCTCACAGCGCGCGGTGACTTCTCCGCACGGCTGCCGCACCCGCCGACGGACCGTCCTGACGGGGGCCCGGCGTACCGGGTCTCAGGCGGCAGGTATCCCCATGAGGGGATACGGCCCCAGGCTCCCTACGACACCACCGACTTCGACGTGGACCGCATCCCGTACTGGGAGACCTGGCTGGAACCCGTCAGTGCCTGCCGGGAGTTCAGCACCTCGATCAGTGGTGACGGCTGGGACGTCATCCGCTACACGGGCGGCAGGGCCACCGCCCGCCTGACCCACGGCGGTCGTAGGGGAGAGATCGTCGTGGATCGACTGGACCGCCGGTTCCACGCGGTGCAACGGCTGTTCCACGCCCCTCGGCCGATTCTCGGCGGTGCTGCTCTGTCTCTGCCGCCGAAACCGGCATGGCTGGCCGTGCGGTGCGACGGCGTCTGGACTCTCGACGTCGGTCGCGACACGGCCGGGCCGGCGACATCGGCGTAATACACGGCGCGCGACTCAGCGTCACTCGGTGCGGGTGCATCACCGTACACCTGGGCATGCCCGATCCCTGTGGCTTCGTCGCACGCATCGACTCCGAGCAGCGGAACGAGGATGCGAATCGGCAGTCCTGAGCACTACAACGAGGGGATGACCGTCTTCCTCTGTTCCAAGTGCGGCACCGCGATCACGCCGGAGCTTGCCGAGCTTGCCGCCATCCGTGACGTCTCGGACGACGAGCGCGACCGGGACAAGGAGACACGCAGGGCACCTTCCACCCGTTCCGCAGGGCCACTACGCGATCGACCCCGAGCCCTGGGGGCCTCCCTACGTTGTGCAGGACGTTCAGGAGGACCCGAAGCCTGCTCAGCCGCGCGGACCTGTGGTCCGCCGTGTTTGTAAGCACTTCATTCGGCTCCAACGCACGGAACGGAAGTGGCTCCAGGCGTAAGAAGTTGATCTGGCTCCACTTCGCATAGCGATGCGAGGATCTTGGACGTTGGACAGGTCCGGCAGGAGGTGCGGAGATGAGTTTTCGGTTGGCGGCGTACGCCGTGTGCATCGAAGACGAGCGGGTGCTGCTCGCCCGTCATGTACCACCGGAGGGCGGGAGCGCCTGGACCCTTCCGGGCGGCAGGGTCGAGCAGGGGGAGGATCCGTTCGACGCGGTGGTCCGGGAGGTCGCCGAGGAGACCGGCTGCGCTGCGGTGGTGGATCGCCTCCTGGGAGTCGACTCACGGGTGATTCCTGCGGCCTGCGCGCGTGCGGGAGTCGAGCACCAGAATGTCGGCATCTTCTACCAGGTCCGTATCACTGGAGGCCAGCTCCGGCCTGAGCCGAACGGCGAGATCGCCGAGTCGTGCTGGACTCCGTTCTCCGACGTGGCCGGCCTGCGCCGTTCATCGCTGGTCGACATCGGCCTCGCCCTGGCTCAGACCCTTCCTGTAACCGGTCATGTCGCCCATGTCCCGGTCGGCGGCCTGATTCAGCACTGAGGCATCTCCAGCATCTACCTGGCCTGCTTGCCCATGGCGACGTCAACGCCCCCACCAGGCCGGCGGAACCACCCCATCGAAGTGGGGCCAAATCACCTTGCTACAGGGGCGTGCATCACACCACCACACGCCCCCTCCGACAGGCCAGTGGAGCCAAAAGAACTCCGTGCGCTGGAGCTAAGACAAATGCTTACACCAGAGGGGCTCAACCGGGCCTGCCCCTGCGGCGCTCCGGTCGCGACCCTCGCGGCCGACTGTTTCGGGCCCTTCGAGCTGCACCTCGACCCCGTCCGGACCTACGCGTTCTCCCAGTGACACCGCAAAGCGCGCGCACGACGTGCACGACACACCCGACAGATCCCGGCCACCCGACTCCTCCACTCCTCCACGACTGCCTTCCGTGGCGAACGACGGCTCGCAGGCGAACCCGCCGCCGAGCTGGGGCAGTTCGGACAGGACCAGCTCGGCGCGCTCGGCCCGGTCCTCAGAGTCATCGTGCTGTGGACCACGAAGTACCTCGACGCCGACGTCGGCCGGCTCCACGCCGAGGGCCACGAGATCCAGGACGAGGATGTCGCCCGCCTGTCCCCGCTCACGCGCCGCGACCTCAATCTGCTCGGCCGCTGCGGCTTCACCGCCTCGACCCCGGCAGCCGGCGCCCCGCGCCCGCTGCGCGATCCGGACGCGCGGGGTGGACGTTGTGGCGGGGTCAGTGGCGGGTGGTGGCGACGGCGAGTCCGAGGCCGATCAGTGCGATGCCGCCCGCGCCGCCGATCATCGACAGGCGCCGGTCGGAGCCGGCGAACCAGGTTCGGGCCGCCGAGGCACCCAGGCCCCAGGCGGTGTCGCAGACCAGGCCGATCCCGGCCGGGATCAGGCCGAGGACCATCATCTGCAACGGGATGTTCCCCGCGTCGTGGTTCACGAACTGTGGCAGGACGGCGGCGAAGAAGACCAGGCCCTTGGGGTTCGTGGCGCCCACCAGCAGGCCGTCCAGGACGGTGCGCAGATCACCGCGCCGTTCGCCCTCCCCGGTCGTCAGATCGGCGCGCAGCCGGCCACGGTGGCGGTACGCCTGGACGCCGAGGTGGACGAGGTACGCGGCGCCGCCCAGCTTCACGGCGGTGAACACGGTGGTCGAGCTCTGGACCAGGGCGCCGACGCCGAGTGCGACGGCGAGGACGAGGGCGTAGCAGCCCAGGAGGTTGCCCAGAACGGTGGCGAGCGCGGTGCGGCGGCCGTGCGCGAGGGCGCGGCCGACGACGAACAGGACGCTCGGGCCGGGGATCACGATCACGACGAGGGACATCGCGGCGAACGCGAGAAGGCTTTCCGTCTCCACGATGAGCTGGGACTTTCTGATCTGTGCCGGGCTACCGGCGAAGGGCGGTGCGGTGGTGTGAGCGGTGCCGAGGGGTGGGCCCGGCGCGCAGGTGGGACGGCTACCGGGAGAGGGCGCCCACCTGGGCGCGGGGGAGACGGGCCAGGTCGGCGGAGTTGATCTGGAGGGTGCGGTCGGCCGATCCGGCACCGCAGTAGACGGGCCGGTCTGGGTCGGCGACCGCGGTATCGATCAGACACAGCACCCCGGGCCGGTGGCTGACCGGAGGCACGCCACCGGGCACCAGGCCCTCCGCGGCGAGCAGGTCGGCGTCCGCCGCGCGCAGCCGGGAACGACTGGTGCCCGAAAGGGCCGCCAGACGGGCGAAGTCCACCCGGTCCTCCGCCCGCACCACCACGAGCAGCAGCGGGAAGTACGACGTGGCGAAGGCGAGTGTTTTCACCGCCTGCGACCAGGGGAAGGGCAGGGCTTGGCGCTCGGCGACACTGTGCGCGGCGGCATGCCGGTGGACGGTGTACGGGCAGCCGGCGGAGTCCAGTACGGCCTGCCAGGGCGCTTCGGGCGTACTCATGGAGTCACCTGCGGCCTTTGCTCGAAACGGAGGGGAGTCGACCTGCGGCCGGAGGGCGCGCGATCCGCTCCTGAGCCTGACCGGGACGACCGGTTCCGATCAACTGATTGTGAAATCCTGCAATCGTGATCACCCTGCGCTTCGCCGAGACGGCCGAGGAGGACATCGCCTTCTCCGTCTCCCCCCTGCTCGAAGCCGTCCACTCCTGGCACGTCCTCACCGACCCCGGCCACCACGCCCTGCACGTCCCCTGGGTCAGGCGGTGCCGCCGCCTGCCCGCAGCCCTGCGTCGGCGTATGCGCGGGCACGACTTCGTCGTGGCCGACTACATCCCCGCCCTCTTCGAAAGCCGCACCGGTGATCACGACGCCGGCTTCGCGGACCAGCTCGCGGCCGTACGGGCCCTGCCGCCCGCTCTGCTGGCCGCCGAACTCGCCCGAACGCTCGTCGACACCACCCGCCACACCGGCGACGACCTCGTCGACGACCGCGCCACCCGCGACGCGGTACTCACCGAGTACCGCAAAAACGACCCGAGCCGGGCGGCACGCCTGGAGGACATCCTCACCGACCCCCTCCCCGTCCTCGACGACGCGCTCACCGTGCTGGAGGACTACTGGGACGCCGCCTTCGCCCAGGAGTGGGAGCGCATCGAGCCTTCCCTGTACGAGTCGATCACCCGCTCAGGCGCCCGGATCGCCCACCACGGCCTGTTCCCGATGCTCCGCACCCTCGCTCCCCAGATCCGCGTGGACCCGGGCCGCCGGACCCTGCGCCTCGACCGTCCGCACGACCATGACATCTCCGTCACACGCGACCACCCCGTGACGCTCACCGCCAGCCACTACGTCTGGCCCCACGTCCGCGTCACCTGCGACGCCCCCTGGCCCCTGCGGATCACCTACCCCGCTCTGCCCCTCGCGCCCGCCTCGACCGCCCGCCCCGCCAGTCAGGAAGACACCCTCACCGCGCTCCGGGCCCTGGCCGCCGCCCCACGCCTGCGGATCGTCACCCACCTCGCCACCCAGAGCCGCACCACGCAGGAACTCGCCTCTCTCCTCGGCCTGTCCCCCTCCGTCACCTCCCGCCACCTCCATCAGCTCACCCAGGCAGGACTCACCACCACCCGGCGCGAGGGCTACTACGTTCTCTACGCCCTCGCCCCTGCCCGCCTCGACCAGATCGCCACCGCCCTCATCACCCTCGCCCCCAGGCCCGAGGACTGAGCGAACGCGTTGCAAGCCCCCGCGGGCATCGCCAGAAACAGGCCCTGCGTCGGCAACCGATCCCAGCGCATCCGTCCAGGTCACACGAGGCCGTCTCCCTCTCCCGTACCGAGTCGACGGTCGCCTGCGCACGCGTACCGGCGTACCCCCGCTAGCGGCTTATCCGTTGGTCCTCGACGCCGAAAGCGCGCGAGCCGTGGTAGCTTGCTTTGCATGGTAGATGGTTATGCAAGTATCCCCGGGGCGGACGGCCGGGTGGCGAGTCAGCTCCGTAAGGGGGTGCTGGAGTACTGCGTCCTGGCACTGCTGCGGGACGGCCCCCGCTACGGGGTGGAGCTGCTGGCGGAGCTTGCCAGGGTCGAAGTCATGGCAACCAGCCAGGGCACGATCTACCCCCTGTTGTCGCGCCTCCGGCGAACCGGGCTCACCGACACCCACCTGCAGGAATCCGAGAACGGACCGCCGCGCAGGTACTACACGCTGACCGACGCCGGCCGCAGCGCGCTGGAGGAGTTCACCGCGAACTGGCCCTCCTTCCGCACCGCCGTCGACCACTTCCTCACCCCTGGAGAGACAACGTGAACGACACGCTCGCCCACCCCCTCGTGCAGTCCTATCTGTCCTCGGTCGGGGACCGGGCCGCGGCGCTTCCCGACGTCCGCCGCCAGGAACTGCTGGCAGATCTGCGCGAGCACATCGAAGTGGCGCTGGCGGACTCCGGCACCTTCGACGAGGGCGAGGTGCGCCGGGTCCTGGACCAATTGGGGACACCCGGGGAGATCGTCGCGGCAGCCCTGGCCGAGGAGGCAGGCAGCGGCCCCGTACCGGAGAGCGGCAGGCACACCGCGATCACCCTCTGTCTGATCGTCGTCGCGCTGCCGGCCGCACTCATCCCGGTGATCGGACCGTTCTTCGCGCCGGCCGCCGTGATCGCCGCACTGGTACGGCTGTGGAGGTCCCCGCAGTGGGCACGCCAGGAGAAGCGGCAGGCGACGCTGCTCATGCTCTCGCCGGTCATCGCGGTCCCCGTGCTCGCCGCCGTCTTCTCCGTGGCAGGCGGCGGTCTGACCGCCATCGCGTTGATGGCCGCCTTGCTGGCGGCAGCGCTCCTCCCGGTGGCTGCGGCGGTCCGGCTGCACCGTTCAGCCGCACGGGTCCGGCAGCAAGTTCGCCAGGCCGCATGACCTTTGTCAGGCTCGTGCTGCACCGCCACCGTCGTACGACGGGACGGGCGCGAACCTGGGCTGCGCCCGGCCCACCGTCATCCAGGACGCGCGCCGACCGGCGCCGACCGGCCGACGCCGTCCACGTCCAGGCGCTGCGCCGGGCCCGTACGGAGCGCGCGTCCGGGGCGGCCGGGACTGCGGCGGTTGGGCAGGGGGGTTGCACTGCTGACCACGGCCTGACCCACCCTGAACCGTCATGGGGTGAGCCGGATCGTTTCGGCGTGGGCCAGCGGAGTGAGACGGGGTGTGCGTGGACGGTTGCCTGGACAGGTCGAGGGCGAGCAATACCGGATGCGGTGAAAGGGACTACATGAAGATGCACCGGGCGTTCGCCCTCGCTGCGGCAGCGGGAGCCCTCGCCGCGACTCTCGGCGGGCCGGGCGCGGCTTTCGCCGCCGACGGCCCCAGCGAGGTATCGATGGACAAGTGTGCCACCGGCGGAGGCTATGTCTACTACCCCAAGTTCGGCGGGGACACGATCTGCCGCACCGGCCAGTACGACGGCATCATGATCGGCAGCGTGGGGGAACCCAACGACCCCAACGCCCCCTCCGGCTCCGACTCTCCCGGATTCACGCAGGAACAGCTTGATCACGGCGCCTGGGCCTGAGTGGTGACGGCGACGGCGGCGGGTTGATCTCGGCGTGGCGCGCATCGCCCGCCCCGGCGCTCATCGGGACGGAGGCTGAGATCGACTCGACCCCGTCCCGGCTCCGGCTGGCGAGCACCGCCGCCGGCTCGGCGTCGTGCGCACGGCGATCCGCGTCGTACCGCGCGGAACTCTCCTCGTACGGCCTTTGAGGGTGGTGGACCGTCAGGACGCGGCCCCAGGTCGGCGAAGACCGGTTCGGTGGTTCAGTCGGTGGCGGGTGTCGTGGGGATGGCCGCGACACCCGCTGCGGTCATCTGTCGTGCGGTGGTCACGAGGTCGGCGATCGCCTCGTCGGGTGTCAGGCCGCAGAGGTCGATCAGGGCGAACAGCGACTCGGCGCTGATCACGAGGGCGAGGCCGCGGACCAGTTGGTCCACGTCCGCACGCTGCGTGGAGCCGCACCTGTCGGCCCACGGCGCGAGGGCGTGCTCGATGAGCCCGAAGCGGCGGGTGGGACGGTCCTTGGCCGTCGAGGGTTTCGCGATGGTCGAGGCGACGACCGCCCGGACGGCGCCCTGCCTGCGCAGTACCGCCCGGCCGAGGATCTCGGCGGCCTGGCCGATCCGTTCGACCGGGTCGTCGCCGTGGGTCGCCGATCGCAGGACCGCGACCAGATCCTCCGTCATCACGGCGGCGCGCAGGAGGGTGAGGAGGTCGGGGAAGTAGCGGTAGGCGGTCGCTTCGGAGACCCGTGCGTGCGCCGCGACTGCCGGCATCGTGATCTCCGCTCCGGTGTCGGCGAGGTCGCGGGCGGCCGCGATGATCGCCGACCTGGTGCGTTCCATCGTGTTGCTGAGCCCGTTCGGGCGACTCCGCTCGACCATGATCATCCTTTCGTGCCGACCGCAAGCATATCGGGTGGAACCCTTGATTTGGAGTCGGCTATTTTTTTGAGAGTCCACTTGCATGCGTGTCGGCGTCGGCCATAGAGTCCTGGCGTTGGCAGCCCCACCAGTCAGGGAGACTTCATGGCCAAGGTGTCGATCACCGGTCCCGGCGAAGGCGAACTCATCGTCAACGGCCCGTCGACGATCCGGATCCTCGAAGACGGCAGCAACACCAACCACCGCCTGGGAATGGGTGAAATCACCATCCCCCCGCACACCGCTGGTCCTCCGCAGCACCGCCACGCACAGCACGACGAGGGGTTCTACATACTTTCGGGCAGCGTGCGATTCACCGTCGGACAGGATGACCACGACGCCGGAGCCGGTACGTGGGTCATGGTCCCGCCGGGCGCACCGCACACCTTCGCCAACGTGAGCGACGAACCGGCGGTCATGCTCAACACCTTCACTCCGGACCTGTACGTGCAGTACTTCCGCGACCTCAAGGCCATGGTCGAGTCCGGGCAGCCGTTGTCGCGCGACGCCGTTGCGGAGGTCTGGACCCGCTACGGCACCGAACCGTCGACCGAGTACGCCTCGTGAACGTTCTCCTGGCGGCCAACACCGTCGGCGCCATCGCCGGCATCGTCTTCGCGCTGGTGGGAGGCGTACGCCCGGCCGCCCTGAGCGAGAGCGGCACACCGACCGGCGGCGAACGCTTCTACGGCTGGATGTACGCGAGCAGAGGAGTACCTCTCGGGGTGGCGGCCCTCGTCGCGCCTCTCGCGTGGCCGGGCCCCGCCGGCGCACTCATCCTGTGCGCGGCGGCCGCGGCCCAGGTGGGCGACGCCGTCATCGGAATCGCCACCCGAAAGGCGACGATGATCGCGGGCTCCTCGCTCCTGGCGGCCATACACGTCGCAACGGCGGTCACCACCGCGTGAGTACGGGGGCCGTGTGTGGAAAGTGGCTCGGTCCACCGGTCTCGCTTCGTCATGATCGAGGCACGGGGCGAGGGGATCTCTCTGACGAGCAGTGGTCGGTGCTGAAGCCGTTGTTGCCGGTGGTGAAGTTGGGACGGTCGCCGCTGAGCCGGCTGAGGCTGATCGACGGGATCCGGTGGCGGGTGCGGACCGGTGTTCCGCGGCGGGATCTGCCGGCGGAGTACGGTCCGTGGCAGACGGTCTACGGTCTCTTTCGACGCTGGCAGCGTGACGTCACCTGGTTCGCCCTGCCGACCGGGCTGAAGGGCGGTGGGCGACTCCAGCTTTCGACCGCGAGGACTACAAGGCCCGGCACGGGGTCGAGTACGGAATCAACCGCCTGAAGCGGAACCGGGCGGTGGCCTGACGCTTCGACAAACGTGCGGTCCGCTTCGAGGTCACCGTCCTCGTTGCCACGATCGACGAATGGCTGTGAACAGATGACGGTCTTCGACCGGCGCGGCCGGAACCGGTGCTCACCGCTGTGATACGTCGTAAGCCTCGCGAATGTACGAAGGGATGCGCCCATGGTCGTTTACCGGATGGCCGTTGGCGCGTGCCCAGAGACGTAGCGGCTCATCTTCCGGACGGGCGTCGCGTCTACGGGGTACAGCGGGCTTGCCGGGGCCTCTCCAGTCGCCCGAGGACACCCCTTCCAGGCGGTCCGCTGTCTCTTGGAAGAAGGCGTACAACGAGGTGTAGGCGCCTTCTTCGGGACCATTCGCCTCGTCCCAGGTTCCGAGGGTTCCGGTGAGCGTGTCCAGGAACGTTCCGTAGAGGCCGTCCCGCTCTGCGGCTATGGGCACCCACTCGCGACGCCAGAACGGATGGTCGGGGTCTGCGGACGGCTCCATCTCCTCCAGACCCGTCCGGCTGAGGTAGACCCGCTGAATGTCTGTGAGTCCGAGAAGAAGATGGCCGCCGGGGATGCCCGTCTCGCACCCCAGCCCCACCAAACTCGCCTGGGCATCGGGTTGTCCGTCGGCATCGATGTCGTTTGCCAGCAGCCACTGCCGCATCTCCGCCGGCAGGTCCCGACCCATGCGTATCTCGGCTTCCCTGATGGCCGCTGGACTTCCCGGCCCGCCGAGCGCGGCGAGAGTCTCAGGGTCGTTGCGTCCCAGCCACGCGGTTACCCGGCCCCACGCCTCTCGTACGTCTCCTGTCTCATACGTCGGTGTTTCACTCACGCGTGTCCACCCCGGCAGGAGGCGAACATACGTGGAACATGCCCATCCGTCTCGTCGGCGCTCAGGGGGCGTTGCCCGGTCTCCCGGCCGGTAAAGGTGTCCTCTTGGCAAGGCAATGACCGCTCACGACTCATGGGAGAACCGTATGTGGAACCACTGACAGTGACTGGCGCGGAGCGAGTTTCTGCATACGGCGCTCAGCCGGCCGAGCGCGCCACCGGCATGACCGCCACCGGGGTCGCGGCCGCGCTGGAGGACGCCCGGCCGCAGCGCGCCTCGCCGCGTCCGTGGCAGATGCCTCACGAGGTCAGGCCGGCGCTGGTCAGCCAGATGTGTTCGCAGGTCGCCGACGCCTCCTGGAGCTTCTGGGGGGACTCCTGCGAGGCGTGGTAGAAGGTCCGCTCGATCATCCAGCACAGGACGCGCGCCATCGCCGGGGCCTGGTCCGGTGCGGGGCCTGCCTGGACGCCGGCGCGCTCCAGGACAGCGGTGATGGCCGCGATGAACAGGTCTGCCGTGCGCTTCCACAGCTCGCCGATCTCCGGCACGGTCAACGACAGGTCGATCGCCGTGCGCATGACCGGGCCGTGCTCGTTCCACAGCTCGACCGTGCGCTGCATGGCTGCTGCGACGGCCCGGCGTGGCTCGTCGGTCCGCGCGGTGGCTTCGGACCGTTCCCACAGGTGCGCGACGGTCCGGGCCACGAGTGCCGTGACCACTTCCTGCTTGGAGCCGAAGTAGAAGTACAGAGCACCGCGGGTGATGCCCGCGCCCTGGGCGATGTCTGCGACGGTCATCGCGTCGTAGCCCTTCCGCACCAGCAGGGCTTCGCAGGTGTCGAGGATGGCCCGCTCCCGGACGTCGCCCTTGCGTTCGGTGGTGCGGCGGCTCCGCGCGGGCTGGTGGGCGGGTGTCAAAGCTGAGCACCCTCGGCGAAGTCGGTCGTACGCGAGAGCGTTTCCCATGTACGGATGTCCTCGTCCACGGCCGCGCGCGCGGTGGTCACCAGCCGCAGCGCGTCCGAGCCCAGGACGAGGTGGGCCGGCGGCCGCTCGACCGACGTGATGTGCACGACCGCTTCCCCGGCCTTGGCCGGATTGCCCAACTGGTTCCCGCTGGCCTTCTGCCGCGCCTCACGGATGGGGGTGAACAGCTCGTCGTAGTCGTCGATGGTCTGCGCGGTGCGCGTCATGGACCGTCCGGCCCAGTCGGTGCGGAAGGAGCCCGGCTCGATCGCCGTCACGTGGATGCCGAACTGCGCGACCTCCTTGCCCAGCGCCTCCAGGATGCCTTCCAGGGCGAACTTGCTGCCGCAGTAGGCGGACATGCCGGGCACGGCCATCAGGCCGCCCATGGAGGTGACGGCCATCAGGTGTCCTCGGCGGCGCGGGCGCATGTGGGGCAGCGCCGCCCGCAGGGTGGCCACCGCCCCGAACACGTTGACCTCGAACTGCCGCCGGACCTCGGCCGGCGGGGTTTCCTCGAAGGTCCCCTCCAGGCCGTAGCCGGCGTTGGCGATGACCACGTCCAGCGGGCCGACACTGCTCTCGACCTCGGCGACCACGCCGGCTACGGCTGCATCGTCCGTCACGTCCAGGATGCGACCGTGAGCGCGCCCGGGGCTGAGTTCTTCGAAGGACCGCAGGTCCTTCCCGGAACGGACGGTGCCGACGACGGTGTGCCCGGCGCCCAGGGCGGCTTCGGCGAAAGCCCGCCCCAGACCGGTGCTGACGCCCGTGATGAGCCAGTTCCGCTTCTCCACGGTTCTTCCTCCAGAGAGGTCTCATGAGAGAGCCGGGTCGCCCTCCCGAAAAAAGTCTACACCGTGTCGATTTTTATCGTTGCTGTGTTGATTCTGATGGCGCTCACGGAATGGAACCCCCGCGCCACCGCGTGCCGCGCACCGCTCTCCTGCTTCTCCCCGGCCTTCGCCGAGGACGCGGGACAGCTGATACGGAGCGTCGAGCACGGCCGGTGGCTGACCGTGGGACGTGGGCGTCGGCGCACGCCGGATCCGTCCCGCCGCCCTGTCCCCGCCCTACGACACTGCCAAGCATGCAGGTCACGGGCGCGGAACCGGGCACGGTGGATGTGCTGGGTCCGACGCCGCCCGACGGGTGGGCCGCGGTGCGGTGCCGCTACTCGACCGCTGCTTCGCGGTGTGGCGGGAGCGCGTCCGCTGCGGCGGGCGAAGGGGACGGGGCGTGACATCCGGCGGCGTCGTCGCCCTGGTCGACCAGGTCCTCGTACACCCCCACCTTGAACCGGATCAGGTCCAGGGACTCGGTGAGCCTGGCCATCTGCGTGGTGACGCGTGCCTCGTGTTCACGCATGAGCGCGAGCCGTTCGTCCTCGTTCCCCGCCCCCTTGCCCACCAGTCCGGCGTAGCGGCTGAGCGCGGGCAGGGGCATGCCGGAGGCGCGGAGGATGATGCAGACGGTCAGCCAGTCGACGTCGTCCTGGCTGTAGACGCGGCGCCCGCCGGGCCCGCGTCGTACGGGGTTGACAAAGAGACCCTCGCGCTCGTAGAAGCGCAACGCGTGAACGCTCAGGCCGGTGCGTGCCGCGACCTCTCCGATGCTCAGACGTGCGGGGATCTCAGCCATACCGGTCAGGGTAACGGGGTTGATCTAGAGCCGGGTCCAGATCCTAGGGTCCGTCGTGCGAACGGCGCTTCCGCCGCTCCGCGTGCTGAGCTGGACCCGAGTTGAGGAGCATCACCATGCGTTATCGCACTCTCGGCAGAACCGGTATCGAGGTCAGCGTCCACTGCCTCGGGACCATGATGTTCCAGGACGGCTGCAACTCCGATCACGACGACTGCGCCCGTATCATCCACGCGGCGCTCGACCGGGGGATCAACTTCGTCGACACCGCGGACATGTACGGTCAGGGCGAGTCCGAGGAGATCGTGGGTAAGGCGCTGCGCGGGCGCCGTGACGAGGTCGTACTCGCCACCAAGGTGCACTTCCCCATGGGTGAGGGCCGCAACCGCGGCGGCAACTCACGGCGTTGGATCCTCACCGCGGTCGAGGACAGTCTCAGGCGCCTGAACACGGACTGGATCGACCTCTACCAGGTCCACCTCCCCGACCACCGCACCGACATCGAGGAGACGCTCTCGGTCCTCACCGACCTCGTGCGCCAGGGGAAGATCCGCGCCTTCGGCTGCTCGAACTACCAGGCGGACGAGATCGTCGAGGCGCACCACGTCTCCGAGCGGCGCAACCTCGGACGCTTCCGTACCGATCAGCCGCCCTACTCGATCCTGGCCCGGGGGATCGAAGCCTCGCTGCTGCCCGTGTGCGAGCGCTACGGCATGGGGGTTCTGGTCTGGAGTCCTCTCGCCTTCGGGTTCCTCACCGGAAAGCACCGCAAGGGCCAGCCCGTCGACCTGGCAACGGGCCGTGCCGCTCTCCGGCCGGCGTTCTTCGATCCCACGATCGCGGAGAACGCCGCCAAGCTCGACGCTGTCGAACAGCTCGTGGAACTCGCGACGGCCATCGGCTGCACCCTCCCGCAGCTCGCCGTGGCCTTCACCGTGGCCCATCCGGCGGTCACCTCGGCGATCATCGGACCGCGGACGATGCGGCAGCTGGAGGATCTGCTGGAAGGCGCGGCGCTCACCCTGGACGACGCGACCCTCGACCGGATCGACGAGATCGTGCCGCCCGGGACGAACCTGTACAACCCCGCAACCGCGTTCCCTCCACGGTCGCTGACCGCAACGGCCCTGCGGCGCCGCCCCCTCGCCGAACGCTCCGCGGCCTGAGCGACACGGTCGCGGCGGCGACGTGAGGAAAGTCCTGAGGCTCGGAGCGGCGCAGCCTGGAAGGCGGCGGTCCCGAAGTCGTGTACACCGATGTCGAGGCCATACCCGTGGGTCCTGACACGGGCACCCCGCTTTCGCCGAGGAACGGATGGGTTCGGGATGACAGATGGGACCGGCGGCAGCTCCTTCGGCGGCAGCGCCGCGCCGGGCAGGGACGAGACCCCGGAGCAGCGCGCCGACCGGCGGTGGGGCGAACTGCTCCAGGAACTGAGGGTCGTTCAGACCGGTGTGCAGATCCTCTTCGGGTTCCTGCTGACGGTCGCGTTCCAGCAGCGCTTCGGGCAACTGACCCAGAGCGACCGTACGTTGTACATCGTGACGGTGACCCTCGGGGCGGCCACGACGGGCGCGCTGGTGGGCCCTGTCTCCCTGCACCGGCTGCTGACCGGCCGCCGACTGAAGCCGGAGACGGTCGTGCTGGCGTCCCGCTTCATGGTGACGGGCCTCATCCTGCTCGTCTGCACCATGGCGGCGGCTCTGCTCCTCGTCCTGCGGGTGGCCGGTGGTGACGCGGTCGCGATCCCGATCGTGGCGGGCATGGTCGTCTGGTTCGGCCTCGCCTGGTTCGTCCTCCCCGCCATGGCGCGGCGCCGGGCCATGGCCGCGGAAGCCTCCGAGTGAGCGGTCGACACCGGGTCCGTCGATCTGTCCGGAGGCGGCCTCGGCGACCACCTCGCGGCGCTGCTGTCGCCGGCGGGGTCCGACGAACTGCGTAGGCGATGGCGAGCCGGTCGACTACGCAATACCTGCCGACGCGAGTCGGCCCACCCCGGGAGCATCGTGTTCCCGGGGTGGGCCTGCGATTGCCGGGGCCCCTGAGAGGGCGCGACCTGGTGTCTCCGCCCTGCACCGCACCTCAACTTACGTGCGTAAGTTTATCGCCGTAGCCTCTTGCGGTGCTCGACGTAACACCCGTAGCCTTACGGTCGTAAGCACACAGCAGGAACCCCACAGGAGTCCGTCATGAGCAGTACCGCCACCATCACCGCGACCGAGATCGTCCTGCCGGGCAAGGTCGAGCCCAAGGGCCTGGAGACACGGACCCGCGACCTGCCGGCCCCGGACAAGGACCAGGTCGTCCTGCGGATGGAGGCGACCGGGGTCTGCTTCGCCGAGCAGCAGATGCGCCGGGGCAAGTACTACGACCAGCCGCCGTTCCCCTTCGTGCCCGGCTACGACCTGGTCGGCACGGTCGTCGCGACGGGCGAGCGGATCGACGCCGCCCTCGTCGGACGCCGGTTCGCCGCGATCACCAAGACCGGCGCCTGGGCCAGCCACCTGGTGGTCGACGCCGCCGACCTGATGCCCGTACCCGACGAGATCGACCCGGCCGACGCCGCGACGGTGACCGTCAACGGAGTCACCGCCTGGCAGATGCTGTACCGCGTGGCCGAGGTCCGCACCGGGCAGACCATCGTGGTGCTGGGCGCCAACGGCGGCGTCGGCTCCACCCTCGTCCAACTGGCGCGCCGCGCCGGCATCACCGTGATCGGCAGCGCCTCACCCCGCCACCACGCCGCCGTACGCGAACTGGGTGCCACCCCCGTCGACTACCGGGACCCGCACATGTACGCCCGCATCCGGGAGCTGGCCCCCGACGGCGTGGACGCGGTCTTCGACCACGTCGGCGGCCCCGGCGTCGAGGAATCCTGGCAGCTCCTGCGGCGCGGCGGCACCCTGGTCTCCTACGGCACCGCCGCCAGCAAGGACGAAGAGGGCAACTCACAGCTCCCCGTCCTCAAGCTCATCGCCCGCCTCAACGCCTGGAACGCCCTGCCCAACGGCAGGAGCGCCCACTTCTACAACCTCTGGGCCGGCCGGCGCCGCTGCCGGAAGACCTGGCAGCAGCGCATGACCGAAGACCTCACCCAGGTCCTGAGCCTGGTCGCCGACGGCTCCGTCGTCCCGCAGATCGCCGCCCGGTTCCCCCTGACCGGGACCGTCGCGGCCATGGAACTCGCCGAGTCCCGCACCGTCGCGGGCAAGGTCGTCATCGTCCCCGAGGTGTGACGCCCGGCGCGCCGCCGACAGCGCGGCCGGGAGCACCTGGGCCGCCGCCCCCGGCCCATGGGATCCGAGCCCATGGGATCCGAGCCCATGGGACCCGAGCCCACGGGATCCCGGCCCTTCACGACGGAAGGTGAGCACAGTGAAGGAAACCGGACCAGCGGCGGAGACGATCCTCGCGAAGCAGATCCGTGTCCGCACACGCAACCGTCGCGGTGAGGGCGGAAAGCTGCGTGACGAGATCATCGACGCGGCGGCGGAACTGCTCGACGAGACCGGAGACCAGCACGCGATCACCCTGCGATCGGTGGCCCGCCGGGTCGGTATCGCCACCCCGTCGATCTACCCGCACTTCCCCGACCCGTCGGCCATCATGCTGGCCGTCGTACGACAGGAGTTCGCCGCACTGGAGAGCGCGCTGGGCGCGGCGGCGGAGCGGGTGGGCGACGATCCGCGGGGGCGGCTGCTCGCCGTCTGCGAGACCTACCTCGACTTCGCCGAGCGCCATCCCCGGCGCTACCGCACCATGTTCGGCGGTGTGTGGACACCGACCCCGGCGGACAGCTCGCTGACCGAGAGCGACCTCGTCGGTCTCGGCGCGCCGTCCCTGCTGATACTCGTCGAAGCCCTGGAGGAGTGCGTCGCCGCGGGGGTCGTCGCCGGAGACGACGTGTACTGCGACGCGACCCTGTTGTGGGTGGGGCTGCACGGCCTCGCCCATCAGCGCGTCGTCTCCCCGGCCTACCCCTGGCCCGGGAACATCCACGAGCGTGTCATCCTCCCGCTCGCGCGCCTGAACACGGCGAGGCCGGGCCACACGGTCGTCGCGACACAACGGACCGCCCGGTAGCCACCGCACAGCCCACCGCCCGGCCGTCGCGTGTCGCCGTCGTTCATCCGGGTGCCGTGCTCCGATGGCCGGGCCGGCGGTGTGCGGGCAGCGTGGTCCGTATGACGCTGAGGCCGGCCGTGGCTCCGGACCCGGGAACCGCGGAGCCCCGGCCCGGCGGAGGCTGGGAGCGGCGCGGTGACATCCGGTGGCCCGCCGCTGTCGCCGTGGCCTATACGGTCGTCCAACTGGCCCTCCTGGTAAGGGGATCGGGGCTCGGCTGGGACGAGACGGTGTACGTCAGCCAGGTCGGCCGGGACACCGAGACCGCGTTCTTCAGCGCGCCGCGCGCCCGGGGCATCACCTGGCTCGTCGCCCCGGTGGCCGCGCTCACCTCGTCGGTCGAGGCGCTGCGCGTCTATCTGGCGCTGCTGTCGGGCGCCGGACTCCTCCTCGCGCTCCGCGCCTGGCGAGGACTGTTTCCCGCGCGGGTGCTCGCCCTCGCCGGCGCGCTGTTCGCCGGGTTGTGGATCACCGTGTTCTACGGTCCGCAGGCCATGCCCAATCTGTGGGTCGCCCTCGGGTCCCTGTTCGCGGTCGGCTGCTTTCTGCGGGCCGCGCGGGACCGGTCCGACCGCGCCGCTCTCGTCGGTCTCGGCGCCGGAACGGCGTTCGTCGCGCTCATGCGGCCCTCCGACGCCTTCTGGCTCGCGCTGCCGCTCGCCGCGGCCGTGCTCTCCGTCAGGGCGTGGCGGCGCCCGGCGCTGCTGCTGGTGCTCGCCGCGGGCGCGGCCCTGGGCTGCGCGCCGTGGGTCGTCGAGGCGTATACCGGGTTCGGCGGTCTCTTCGCGCGCCTGCGCCGGGCGAGCGAGATCCAGGGACACCTGGGCTGGTATCTCGCCGTCGACGACCAGGTCCGCGCGCTCGACGGGCGGCTGCTGTGCCGTCCCTGCGGTGTGCCGTGGCGGCAGCCGGTCACCGCGGTGTGGTGGTTCCTCCTCCCGCTGCTCACCGTCGGCGGGATCCTGGCGGCCGTCCGCCTCCGGCGACCGGCCGTCGTCCTGTTGCCCGCGTCGGCGGGCATCTCGCTGGCGGTGCCCTATCTGCTGCTGATCGGCTACGCCGCCCCGCGTTTCCTGCTCCCCGCCTACGCGCTGCTCGCGCTCCCGGTGGCGCAGTGTCTGACATGGATCTGCCGGGCCGCACGGCCCCGTCCGGTGGCCGCCGCCGCGCTCTCGCTGGTGGGGGTCGCGCATCTGGGGGTCCAGTACGCGGTCCTGGACGGCGTGGCGGCGCGCAGCCGGGGAAACCGGGTGGCGTTCGGCCGGGTCGCGGCCGAACTGCACCGCCACGGTGTACGCCCTCCCTGTGTGGTCAGCGGGGCCGAAGCCGTCCGGATCGCCCACCGGGCCGGCTGCGCGTCGCGTCAGACCGCCGGCCACGACGCCGCGATCACCCCGGCGGGGATCGCCGCCCTCGCCCGCGACCGCCCGGTGGCCGTCGTGGTGGCGGGCGGGACCGGGCCGCCCGCGTACGCGAGGAACTGGCGGGTCCTGCGCCTGCCGGAGCTGCCCGGTTCGGGTGACGCGCGCGCCTATGTGTCACCGTCCGCGTCCACCCGGCCGGTGCCGAGGGCCGTCGGCGGGGAGCAGCCGGACCGCGTACCGCGCGGATGACGCCGATGACGCCGGTCCCTGCCGATGGAGCCCCGCCGTACGGCGGTACGAGGCTTCCGCCCCCAGCGGTGGCCGCCGGTCCCGGGGCGGCGGCACCATGGAAGGACGAGGGAAAGTGTCTGGAGGAATTCCTCATGATGGAAGTCAAGACGATCGAGAAGCCCGATGAACGGCGGGACTTTCCGCGGGGCCACCTCGAAGCCCTCCACCTGACCGGGCTGGACTTCGCCGTGGCCACCTTCGAGCCCGGATGGCGCTGGACCGAGTCGGTGGGCCCCCTCGCCGGCACGGAGAGCTGCGAGGTCCACCACAACGGCTTCGTGGTCCAGGGCAGGATGGGCATCCGGATGGACGACGGTTCCGAGAGCGAGGTCGGCCCCGGGGACGTCTTCGTCTGCCCGCCCGGTCACGATGCCTGGGTCGTCGGCGACGAACAGGTCATCCTGTACGACTTCGCCGGCGTGATGGCGCAGGAGTACGGCCGCCCGGCGCAGAGCTGAGGCGGAGGCCGAGCCCTTTTCCCGCAGATCGGGAAGAGGGCTTTCCCCTGCGGGCTTTCCCCTGCGGGCGTTCCCGCCCCGGGACGGTCTGCCCGGTAGCCGCGATCGGCCCGTCGGCACTGTCGGCGGCCACCGGCCTGGTGTCGCTCGGTCGTCGCGAGTACGGCCGGAGCGATCCGTACCTCGCGGATCACCCCCGGCGCGTTCACACGCACGGTTCTTCCAGGTCGCGCGTTCCCCGTCGCGGGGATCTTCTTGTGGTCATGAGCGAGAATGGCTCCGCCGGCCTCCCGGACCGGGACTCCGGCGAGTTGGACGCACTGCGACAGCGGCTGGGCGTCCTGGAGAAGGCCGGTCCGGCGCATCACCCGTTCCGTTCGTTCGGCTCGGTCCTGTTGATCCTTTTCGCCGCGCTGCTGTCGCTGCTCTCCGTCGTGGCGGTGTGGGCGAACAGCATCGTGCGGGACACCGACCGCTACGTCGCCACCGTCGGGCCGCTGGCCCGCGACCCCGATGTGCAGAAGGCGGTCACCAACCGGGTCACCGCCGCCGTACTGGCGCAGATCGATGTGGACGCCCTGGTCAAGGAGCTGGCGAGCGCGGCCTCCCAGAAAGGCGTCCCGCCGCGGGCGGCGAATCTGCTGAAGAGCCTGGACCGGCCGATCTCCCAGGGCCTCAAGCAACTGATCAGCGGCACCGTGCAGCGGGTGGTCACCAGCAGCGCCTTCGAGAAGGTCTGGGTCGACGGCAACCGCAGGGCACACGCCGCTCTCGACAAGGCGCTGACGGGGCAGGCCAACAGCGCGGTCTCGCTGAAGAACAACCAGGTCACCATCGACGTGGGCCCCATCGTCGCCCAGGTCAAGGACCGCCTGGTGAGCGCCGGTCTCGCGCCCGCCGCGAAGATCCCCACCGTCCACACGGACTTCGTCGTGTTCGCGTCGAAGGATGTCGGAAAGATCAAGACCTATCTGCGCATTTTGCAGATCCTCGGCGGCTGGCTGCCCGTCATCGCCCTGCTCGTCGCCGCCGCCGGGGTGTACGTGGCGTTCAACCGTCGGCACGCGCTGATCGGGGTCGCGCTCGCGGTGTTCGTCGCCATGCTGGTCCTCGGTATCGCCCTCACCGTCCTACGCGACGTGTACCTGTCCCATCTGCCCCCCGGGTCGTCCCAGGCGGCTGCCGGAACCGTGTACGACGCGCTGATCAAGTTCCTGCGCGCCGGGGTACGGGCGCTCGCCGCGGTCGCTCTCCTCACCGCCGTCGGCGCGTTCCTCGCCGGCCCGTCCCGGGTCGCCGTCCTCACTCGTACGGGCTGCCGCAGGAGCATCTCCGCCCTGCGCGGGGTGGCGGAGTCCGCGGGACTCCGCCTGGGGGCGGTCGGGCGGTTCGTGCACCGCTACAAGCGCTGGATCGGGGCCGCCGTCCTGGTGGTCGCGGCGGTCGTCCTGTTCACCTGGACCTACCCGACCACGATGGTGGTGGTGTGGACGGCGGTGCTCACACTGGTCGCGCTCGCGGTCGTCGAGTTCCTGGACGCCGGTGACACCGAACCGGCCGACGGGCCGGGCGGGTCCACGAGGCTGCCATGACCCCCGGGGCGGGCACGCACGGCGGTGCGGCGTCGGCGCGGGTCGTCCTGCTGACGCTCGCGGCGGGCCAGTTCCTGATGGCGCTCGACAGCTCCGTCATGAACGTGTCGATCGCGACGGTGGCCGACGACGTGGGCACCACCGTGACCGGGATCCAGGGCGCGATCACCGCGTACACCCTGGTCATGGCGATGCTCATGATCCCCGGTGGGAAGGTCGGCGCGCTGATCGGCCGCAAGCGGGCGTTCATGATCGGCTGTGTCGTCTACGGATGCGGTTCGCTGACGACCGCGCTCGCTCCGAACCTGCCGGTGCTGCTGGTCGGCTGGGCGTTCCTGGAGGGGGTCGGGGCATCGCTGATCCTGCCCGCGATCGTGGCGCTCGTCGCGGGGAACTTCACCGTGGAACGCCGTCCGGCGGCGTACGGAATCGTCGCCGCGGCCGGGGCCGTGGCGATCGCGGTGGGGCCGCTCATCGGGGGTGTGGCGACGACGTACTTCTCCTGGCGCTGGGTGTTCGCCGGTGAGGTGGTGCTCGTGCTCGGGATCCTGGTGTTCGCCCGGCGGGTCGCCGACGCGGCGCCCGGCAGGCGGCCGCGCGTCGATCTCGCCGGTGCCGCGCTCTCCGCACTGGGGCTGGGGATCTTCGTGTTCGGCGTCCTGCGCTCGGACCAGTGGGGCTGGTTCCGGCCGAAGCCCGGTGCTCCCTCATGGCTGGGAGTCTCGCCGGTGGTGTGGCTGATGCTGGCGGGCCTCTTCCTGATCTGGCTCTTCCTCCGCTGGGAGGCCAGGCTCGTCGTCCGGGGCAGGGAGCCGCTGGTGGACCCGGCGCTGCTGGGGAACCGGCAACTCACCGGCGGCCTGACGATGTTCTTCTTCCAGTACCTCGTGCAGATGGGTGTGTTCTTCGTCGTACCGCTCTACCTGTCCGTGGCGCTCGGCCTCTCCGCGCTCGACACCGGCGCGCGCATCCTGCCCCTCTCGCTGACGCTGCTGGCCGCCGCGATCCTGATCCCGCGGCTGCTCCCGCACGTCTCACCGCGGCGGGTGGTGCGGTGGGGCGTCCTCGCCATGTTCGCGGGGGCCGTGGCCCTGATGTCCGCGCTCGACGCGGGCGCGGGCGCGGAGATCGTCACGATCCCGCTGCTGCTGATCGGTCTTGGCATGGGCGCGCTGGCCTCTCAGCTCGGCTCGGTCACCGTCTCCGCGGTGCCGGACGAGCAGAGCGCCGAGGTCGGCGGCGTCCAGAACTCCGTCACCAATCTCGGGGCCTCGGTCGGTACGGCGCTCGCCGGGTCGATCCTGATCGCCACGCTGACCACGTCGTTCCTGACCAGCGTCGACCAGAACCCGGCCGTCCCCGCCGAGGTCAGGACCGCGGCGAACGCCCAGCTCCAGAGCGGCGTGCCGTTCCTGTCCGACGCCCAGCTCAAGACCGCCCTCAAGGACTCCGGCGCGAGCGCGGAGGTGACCGCCGCCGCGCTCGACGCGAACGCCGCGGCGAGACTCGACGGTCTGCGCGCCGCACTCGCCGTCCTCGCGCTCACGGCCCTCGTCGCGCTGTTCTTCACCCACCGGATCCCGACGGTCCAGCCCGGTTCGGCCAAGGCGTAGCGCCGCCGCTCGGTACGGACGGGGCGGTGACGTGCTGCGGGAGTTCAGGCCGGTGGCCCGGACGAGACCGGTGACGCCTCGTCCGTTTGGGCCGGGGCCTGGGCGTCCTGTCGGGGCGAGGAATCCTGGGAGAAGAGGTGCCGGATCCCGGTGATGTCGAGGACGCGTTCCAGGAAGGGCGGTGGGTTGTCCAGATGGAGCGATGTGTTCCGGGCGCCGGTGCTCCGGTGGAGCATCAGAAGTGTGGATATGCCCATGGAGTCGCACAGCCGCAGTCGCGCGCAGTCGAGATGCAGTTCACGCAGGCGCGGGTGCTCGGCCAGGCACGCGGTGGCCTGCCGGGTGAGTTCGTCGCTGGTGTCGTAGTCGAGAACCCCGGCCAGTCGTAGGTGCGCGATGCCCTGCCCTGCTTCAACGGTGAGGGAGAAGGACGGGCTGGGCTGGTCGGTCATGCGGGGGCTCCAGGGTGTCGGCAGGGGGTGGTGAGAGCACCGGCCAGGGCGAGTTGTGCCTGGCCGAGTATGCGGGTGGCGCGAGGGAAGTCCTTGAGCTCGGTGGCCAGGATCTCCAGCGCGGGACCCAGCGACCTGGCGGGGACACGGCGGGCGGTGAGGATGCCCGCGGTCCAGGTCAGGAAGGTGGTGAACAGGTCGTCGTCGTCGACGTACAGGGCGACGGTCAGGAACTCGACGACATGGGCGATGTCCTCGGCAGTGCGTTCGCGCTGCCGGTCGGAGTAGGCGGCCATGGCGGGGAATCCTTTCTCCAGCTCCGCCAGCACCTGTTTGACGAGCTGCCCCTGGGCGCGGGCGACGAGGGTGTACTCCTGGTCGCCGAGATGCGGCAGATCGTCGAACTGCTGCCTGCCGTCGGTGAGGCTGGGACCGGGGATACCGTCCGCGAGCTGTCCGGCGGCGCCGCGCGCGTCGGGAGCCCAGGCGCTGGCCCCCAGCAGATACGCGTACCGGCCGTCGGCTCCGAAGGCCGCTCCGCCGGCCAGGACGGGTACCCCGACGGCCTTGCAGGCGCTGATCGCCGCGTGGGCGGCGGGCAGCCGGGTCGGAATGGACGAGGAGAGCGCCACGGCGTCCACCGTGCTGCTGTGGAGATGGGCGATCAGATGCGGGGTGGGCACCTGGGCGCCGAGGAAGTCGACGTGCCAGCCCCGCAGCGTGAGGACCTCGGCGAGGAGGCGGGCGGGCAGGACGTGCCACTCCCGTTCCACGCAGGCCACCGTGATCCGGCCCAGACGCGGCCTGGCGCGCACGGCGGGGCGGTGGGCGAGGGCGGCGATGAGGCGCTCGGCGATGGCGCTCGCCGCGTGCTCCTGGGCGACGGTCAGCCGGTTCGCCGCCCATTCGGTGCCGACTCTCGCCTGTACGGGCGCGATGAGGTCGAGCAGGACCGCCTCGGCGTCCATGCCGTCGTCCAGTGCGGAGAACACGATGCCCGCCGCGCTGTGCTCGTCGCGGTTCGTCACGGTCGCCCACAGCCGGTCCCGCATCGTCCGGATGGTGGTGGGCCCCGCGGTCATCGTTCTCATGCGGTGTACCTGCCCCGGGTGTGGCCGTTCACCGCACTCAGGTGGATGGAGGGGGGTGCGGTGATCGCCACGACGGCCATGTCGTCGTGGCCGCCGCTGCGCAGCCACTGGGACGCGAGCATCTGGATGTGCTCGACGATCGCCTCGCCGGGCATGTCCGCGCACCCCGCCAGTGCCCGCTTCAGACGCTCCTCGCCGAACATCTCGTCGCCCAGAGGCCCGCCTCTGGCCTCCGTGATCCCGTCGGTGTAGAGCAGGCAGGTCTCGCCGGGAAGCAGGACCGTCTCGACCGTGTGCGCCTCGATGTGCGGGAGGGCGCCGACCAGCGTGCCCCGGGTGTGGATCTCCTCGACGCTGCCGTCGGCCCGTACCACCAGGGGCGCGGGGTGACCGGCGGACGTGAGACGCAGCCGGACCTGGTGCCTGACGCGTTGGACCGAGGCCATGACCATGGTCGCGAAGCGCGCGTGGTGGGAGTTGAGGAGCGCTCCGTTGAGGAGCCGCAGCATCCGCTCGTGATCCGCGGCCAGGGGCATGAGCGCCTGCATGGTGTTGCGGATCTTGCCGGTCAGGACCGCCGCGTCCAGGCCCTTGCCGCAGACGTCGCCCAGGATGACGAGGGAGGCGTCGGCCTCGGTGGCGCCGGGGTGGACATCGTAGAAGTCTCCGCCCACACGGTCCCTGTCACCCGCGGCCTGGTAGCCACCGGCGAACTCGACACCGTTCATGCGGTGGAGCCGGGGAGGCAGAAGGTCGCGCATGAGGGTCTGGGTGATGTCGCTCTGCTCGGCGTAGAGCCGCGCCGCGGAGAGGGCGGCTCCGGCGCGGGCGGCGAACAACCGGGCGAAGATCTCCTCGCTCTCCGTGAACCCGCTCTGCACCGTGGAGCGCAGCAGGATCAGGGCACCGGCGGGAACACCGTGACCGGGCAGCGGGGTGACCACGACCGAGCCGATCGTTCCGGCGAAGCCCTCGGGGAGTACCCAGCCGGGCAGCAGGGCGGGGTCGATCCAACGGGAGGGCACCGGCGGGAATCCCTGCAACGCCTCGCTCAGGCCCGGCAGAAGGGAGGGGTCCTCGGTGATCACGGCACGGGTGACGTCCTGGCCCGCGACACCGTGCGCGACGGGCAGTTTCTGCCCCGAGACGGGGGCGACGACCACCGCGATGTCCGCCAGGTACTCGGCGGCGAGCTGCGCGGTGGCGCTCATGCACCGATCGGTGTTCAGCGAGGAGAGCAGGACGTTGGACGCCTCCGCGAGGAACGTGGTGCGCTCCCGCTCCGCGGCGAGCGCCTCCTCGGCGAGCCGCCGGTCGGTGTCGTCGACCAGCCACCACACCACGTTCCCGTCCTGCCCCTGGGTGGGGTGCGCCTCGAAGCTCTGCGCCGCGATCCGCCCGAAAACCGGTGGGAGACCGGGCACGCCCTGAGAGCTCCCCGCCGTCAACCGCGCACGCGCCCCGGCCTCCTGGTGGGCCTGTGCCAGCCAGTCCGGCACCGCGTCGTTCATGTTCGTCCCGGGCCGCACACCGCCCAGGAGACCGGCCGCGGCGGGGTTCACCATGGTGATGGTCCCGGACGGTTCGGCCACGATCACGGGATACGGGGCCAGACCCCAGATGCCTGACACGGGACGCTGCTCGGTTTTCGTAACGGAGTTTCCCTCGGTAGAGGCCATGAAGGGGGGCCCGCCGACGGCGAACCGCACCACCTTCCCACTGGACGGGAAATACTTACCTGACGGCAACCATCCCGCATCTCCGCTCTCCATGGCAACCGCGCCCCCGCCCGCCGGCGCCGGAAAAGCCCTGCCGCGCAAGGACTTCACGCCGAGGTGTCAGATCCTTCACAGAAGAGCCACAGGGCCGGGGCCCGTTCCGCCGGTGAGGATCGGGCCCCGACGCGCGTGCGTCAGGCCGCCGAGGGGCGGCCGTGCCAGTCCAGGCACACGACCAGGGAGTCGTCCGAGGCGGGTCCGGAACCCCGGTGCCCCAACAGCTCTTCCAGCATCGCCCGGGGGACCTGGGAGGCGGGCAGCAGACGTGTGTCGATGATCACCCTGGCCAGGGCGTGGAGGCTGTACTTCTCCCCGGCGGGGGACAGGGCGTCGTAGACGCCGTCACTGATGAACAGCAACCGGTCTCCGGGCAGGACGGCGAAGCGCTGAGGGATGTACACGGAGTCCTCGAACATCCCCAACGGCATCTGCGGGTCCATCTCGATCGGCTCGACGACGTCCGCGCGGAGTCGCCAGATCCGGGGCGACCCGGCGTCGATGATCTCCACGTCGCCGGTCGGGAGATGGAAGCGGAGCAGCAGCGTGGAGAGGTACTGGTGTCCCTGGTGCTGGCCGTAGATCGCCTGGTCGGCGAGGAACGCCTGACCGGCGAGGTCCAGGCCCGCGCGCCGGGCGTTGCGCAGGGCGTTGACCGCGAGATTGGTGAGCAGCGCGGCGTCGATTCCCTCGCCCATGCCGTTGCTCACGGTGAGAACCAGGTCGTCGGCCGAGGCCGACCAGTCGAAGCTGTCGCCGAAGATGGCGTAGGCGGGTTCCAGTTGCGCGCCGATGCTGTACTCGGGCCGGGAGCAGGAGCGTCCCGGGAGCAACTGCCACTGCATTTCCGCCGCCAGCGTCAGGCGCTCGGTCCTGCGGGCCTGGAGAAACAGATCGGTGTCCCGCTCCGCGACGACGATCTCGTGCGCGAGCGCGTCCGCGTACCCCCGGAACTCTTCCTTCATACCCGGGCCGAGGCTGTTCGCGCCGGAGCCGTCCGTTCCGGGGCCGTCGGGGCCGATGCCGTCCGTGCCGGAGTGGTCCGTGCCGATGTAGTCCGTGCCGATGCCGTCCGTGCCGCCGGGCAGTGTGATGCTCAGCACCCCCAGCCGGTCGCCGCGCACACTGACGGGCACGAACACCGTTACCGTGGCCCCTGGGCCCTCGACACAGTGCGGCTCCTGGGTGCTGAACGCGCGGCCGGCGGCCGTGCCGAGAAGAGAGAGCGGGGGAGCCGTGTGGGGCAGGACGTGCACCAACCGCAGCTCGGTCATGGCGTAGTCGGCCATCAACAGCTCCACCGACACCGCGTGGTGCCGGCGCTCGATCAGAGCGCGGAGCGCGTCGAAAATCTCATGGGGCGCGGCCTCGCGCAGTACGCGCTCGACCGCGCGGGGTCTTTCCATCGGTACCGAACCTGCTTTCCTTGACATATCTTCATCACGCGACTGCCCACGAATCGCCGACCGGAACGAGCACACCGTGCTCCGTCGGGAGTGTCACATGCGCGAGGACCCCGTCCACCTCCATCCGCAGGCGTCCGAACCCCTGCCCGAGGTCACGCATGTCCTTGAGCTGATGGAGATGGCCTGGGACCACGGCCGGGACGTCCTGAGCACCGCTCCGGTCTCCACTGCCCAGATCCGTGTGATGTACATCGTAGAACGCGAGCCCGGTATCAATCTCAGCACGCTCCGCCGGCACCTCGCGGTGGCCGCGCCGTCGGCCACCCGCCTCTGCGACCGGTTGCAGGCCGCCGGCTTCCTCCGCAGAACTCCGCGCCCCGAGGACAGGCGTGAGACGCGGCTCGAACTCACCGACGCGGGGGTCGCGCACCTGCGCGAGATCCGCCGCCGCCGCGAACAGGCCCTCCGGCTGGCCATGAGCCGTATGACGCCCACCACACGTGACGCTCTCGCCACGGGGCTGGCCGCCCTCTGCGAAGCCGTCGCCGAAACGCGCCCGCACGCGGGCGAGCTGCCCCGCCCCAAGAGGGGGCACCGTTGACGAGCGGCGAACCAACCGACAAGTAACCCGCCAGTAGCCTGCGGATCGAAGGTTGGACAGCAGAGGACCCACGGCAGCTTGATCGCCGGGGTCCTCTGCGTCGTCTCGGCCCTGTTCCCGTAGAGCAACGGCCTGGTGGCGTGTACCCGCTTGTGGAGCAGGTTCGCCACCGAGGGGCCCCTTCCCTACGGAGGATCGGACCTTATCTGTCGTCAAACCCTGTCAGCAATCACCATCGGATCCGATGGGATTCGCGCCGCCGCGAACCCCCGGATTTCCCGGGTTCATCGGACGGGTCAGCCACCTGTCGTCAAACGTCGTGTACCGACACTCCCGAGCAGATCGCAGCTTCGATGTGGGCGAGTTGGGCGGCGAGGATCTCTTCGAACGCGGCGCGGCGGTCCGCCCCGAGGGGGCGGACGTCGCGGGCGAAGTGGGCCAGGGCCGGGAAGCGTTCGGGGTCGGCGCCGAGTACCGCGACGCGGAACAGCTCCATGCCCTGTTCGTACTCTTCGGGGGTGACGGTGCTGACCCCGGCCTCGGAGGCGATCAACGCGGCGATGAGGACCGCGATCCGGTGGTAACGCGCCGGGATCTCCTCGTCGGGCAGTCCCGACGCTCGCAGCGCCTGTAGCAGCTCTTCCATGACCAGCCGGGAACCGGTGCCGCTCGACGCGTAGCGTCCCCAGACCGCGGCGAGCTGGGGCTGCTGTCCGAATGCCTCTCTCACGCGCAGGGCCAGGGCCGTGATGCGCTGCTTCCAGTCGCCCTCGGGGCGGTGGCCGTCCATGGCCGCGAGAAGAATCCGGTCGGCGACCGCGCGCAGCAGTTCGGTCTTGCTGCGGAAGTGCCGGTAGAGGCTGGAGGAATCGGTCCCGAGGGCCGCGGCCAGCTTGCGCACGCTGAACGAATCCGCGTCGCTGCTGCGCAGCAGCTCCGCCGCCGCATCCAGGATCTCTTCGGTCGACCAGCGCCTTCGGCCTGCCATGTCGCTCCTCTCGCCGGATCTCAGCCTAACCTATGCACTTGGCGTTGCACGCACCGCGTGCATAATGAGGACAGGGACATGCCGGGCGGCCCGGCAGGAGACGGCCCGGCATGCCACTCGTGCCCCGTTATCCGGGTCAGGCGACCGATGCGGAGCTCGCCCCGGGGAATACGAAAGGACGCATGACGTGAAGAACCCACTGGATTCCGCGGCGCTGAACGCCGCCATCGAAAACGTCCACCGCGCCGGGATGCCGGGCCTGTTCGCCGAGGTGCGTGACGGCGACCAGGTCTGGCGCGGTGCCGCCGGGGTCGCCGATGTCGCCACCGGCCGCCCCGTCACCGCCGACATGCGGCACCGGGTCGGCAGCATCACCAAGACCTTCACCGCCGCCGCGGTCCTGCAACAGGTCGAGAGCGGTCAGATCGGTCTCGACACACCGATCGGCCGGTACCTTCCGTGGCTGGTTCCCGGAGAACGCGGTGACGCGATCACGGTCCGGATGCTGATCAACCACACCAGCGGCCTCGCCGAGTACCTCCCGTACGCCTACCCCTCCCTCAAGGCGTTCCCCGCCCTCGCGGACACCGGACCCCAGAGCCTGGACGACCACCGGTTCACGCGGTTCAACCCCACTGAACTGATCGAGATGGGGGTCACCGCACCTGCCGTCGGCACCCCGGGCGGTACGCCGGGGGTGTACTCCAACACCAACTACCTGCTCCTCGGCGAACTCCTGGAACAGGTGACCGGCACTACGGCCGAGCGGTACATCACCCGGAACGTCATCGAGCGCGCCGGGCTCCGGGACACCGAATTCCCCGCCGGACCGCACGTCGACGGGCCGCACTCGCAGCTCTACGAGGCGTGGTTCGGCATGATCGACCCGCCGCGCGACTACAGCGTCTACGACATGTCATGGGTGGGGCCGTCGGCCTCGCTGATATCGACCGTCGCGGACCTCAACCGTTTCTACGGCATGCTGCCGGCCGGGGAGATCGTCAGTCCGTCGTCGCTGGCGCAGATGCAACGCACCGTCCCGGTCGTCTCCCAAGAGGGAAGGACGATCGACTACGGCCTCGGCCTGCACCCGATGGAGGGGCCCGGTCAGGGCATCTTCTGGGGCCATGGCGGCACGGTCTGGGGTGGTGGAGCGCTGGCCATGACCCGTGCCGACGGCAGGCGGCAGATGGCGGTCGCGGTGAACCTGCAGAGGTGGAACACGCTCGACTCCTCCGGCAAGCCGCAGCCCCATCCCATCGACGACGCGCTTGCGGCTCTCTACCGCGCGGCGATGTACGGCTGACCGGGCCGGGGAGAGTGACGGCCCCCGTCCTGCGGCGCTTCACCCGCACCGCCTCCCACCCCGTCCACCAGGCCATGCTCGAAGTCGGACGTGCCCAGAAGGCCGTCTTCGTTCGATCCGCGGACTACTGGCGGGTTGCTTGTCGGTTGGTCCGCCGCTCGTTGATGGCACCCCAAGAGGGTCTGACCGAGCAGGTACGCGCGGTCGTCACCGCCCGGTGGCACGGCGCGGTACCCGGGCGGGGCCCCGGCCCCTTCACCGGCGCCCTGTTCGGGCGCCCCCTGAACCTCTGTGCGCCGCACGGCGGGCGTGGCGTGAACACGGCGGCGTACGACGCCCGCGCGTACGCTGTCCGCACCGGCGTTCCCCGTCGGCTCGCCCGCCAGGCCGCCGCCGTACCGCCGCCCCACCCGTACGTACCTCGACAACATGGGCGACGCTTCCCGCGCGGGGGGTCTCGGCCAGGAGAGAGCCGATGACCAGTTCGATGATCCGCAGGGCCGTGATCCCCGCCGCCGGCCTGGGCTCGCGCCTGTTGCCGCTGACGAAGGCGACACCGAAGGAGATGCTGCCGGTCGGCGACAAGCCGGTGATCGAGCACACCGTACGCGAGCTGGTGGCATCCGGGATCACGGACATCACCATCGTGGTCTCGGGCGGGAAGTCCCTGATCCAGGATCACTTCCGGCCCAATCCCGCCCTGGTGGAGCAGCTTCGCGCCGACGGCAAGACCGCCTACGCGGACGCGGTCGAGGAGGTCGCCGAACTGGCCAGGCAGGGCCACATCACCTATCTGGACCAGCACGGCCCGTACGGCAACGGCACGCCGGTGCTCAACGCCGCCAGGAACCTCGGTGACGAGCCGATGCTGGTCCTGTGGCCCGACGACGTCTTCGTCGCCGAGGTCCCCCGGGCCCAGCAGCTCATCCGCGCGTACGAGGCGACGCGCTGCCCGGTGCTGGCCGTGATGCCCATGGCGCCGGAGGACTCCCAGCGCTACGGCGTCCCCGTCGTCAAGGAGGACCTGGACGACGGTCTGCTGCGGATCACCGGCCTGGTGGAGAAGCCGAAGCCGGTGGACGCGCCGTCGGCGTTCGCGGCCATCGGCGGCTATGTCGTCACCCCCGGCATCATCGACGAGCTGCGCGAGCAGACCAGGCGCTGGTACGAGCACCGCACCGGCGAGGTCTATCTGACCGACGCGGTCAACGCCTACGCCGCCACCCGCGCCGTCTACGGCCAGGTCATCCAGGGCCGCTGGTACGACACCGGCAACCCCGCGGACTATCTGGTCGCCCAGTTCGCCTCGGCCCTCGCCCACCCGGAGTACGGGCCGCTGCTGCGCCGGCTCGCCCGCGACCTGGACGACGGTTCGGCGCCCGGATCCGCCTGATCCTCCCGCCCGTCCGGGCGGTCCGGAGCGGCGGCGGGCCCGGTCTCACCTGGACGTGACGCGTCCGAGCGGGCCGGTGCCCGCCGTCAGCGCGTCGCACGCGTCCTGCCAGGCGGTGTCCCCGGGCTGGAACCGGGTGCGGAGATAGGCCCAGGTGAGCCGCTGGACCGCGGCCACCCGCCCGGGGTGCTCGTCGGTGGTCTCCGCGACGTCGTACCCGGAGATCCCGCCGAGCCCGTGCTCCGCGTCGAAGAGGGTGAGCAGCGACTTGGGGCCGGGGGAGAGGGTGTACGGATCGGTGTGCCACTCCGGTCCCATGACGGTCAGGTGGGCGGAGGCGTCCTGGTCGCCGGCGACCACGAGCGTGGGTGTCGCCATCCGGGAGAAGTCCGTGCTCAGGAAGAAGGGGTAGTTCTCGGCCGTCGCCCCGGTGAGCGCGTCACCGCCCCTGCCGGGCGCGGCGAGCAGGAGCCCCGCCGTGATTCGGGCGTCGGACAGGTCCACCTCCGTACCGTCGTCCGGGTCGGTGAGCCGCGCCCCCAGCAGCAGGCTCGCGGTGTGGCCGCCCATCGAGTGCCCGGCCACGGCGACCTTGGTGCGGTCCACGCGTCCGAGGAGCCGCGGAACGGCGGACTCGATCGCGTCGAGCCGGTCGAGAACGAGCTTCATGTCCTCGGCCCGTGACCGCCAGTACAGGGGTGCCCCGGGGGTGTCGGCGGGCAGGGTCAGCGTCCTGGAGCTGAGGTGGGTGGGCTGGACGACGACGAAGCCGCGCGCGGCCCAGTAGTGGGCGAGCGGGGCGTAGCCGTTCAGCGAGGAGAGATGGTTCGAGTACCCCTGGCCGTGCGAGAGGAGGATGACCGGCAGCTCGCTCCCGGTCACCGGCGCGGAGACCCGGACCTCCAGATCCACGGCGCGGCCGGGCGCGGGCAGTACCACCGGACCGACCGAGAGAACGGGAACGGGCGCCCCGGAGGCGTCGGTCGGATGCGTCGATTCACTCATGGTGCGTGGATCCCTTCACTGGACTCCGCCGCCGGTCTCGGCGACACCGGAAGCGGAACGTTGTTCCATTTACGATACGGAACCTCGTTCCGCTTTGTCAATGATCAAAAGTCGAGGCCAGGGGTGGGGGTGCCAGGGGGCGGAGAGGGGGAGTGACGCACGCGGGGGCGCGTCCCGTACGTACGGAACGCGCCCCCGCGCGGTGGGTGGAGCGGTTTACGGGAGCGGGTCGGCGCCCGCGAGGCTGATGACCGGGCGCAGGCCCGCGGGGCGCTCCTCCACCGGGAGGTGGTCCACGAAGTGGACCGAGCAGCCGAGTGCCGCCGCGCCGCCGTCCGCGTGCCGGTCGTCGCCGACCATCAGCACATCGTGCGGATCTTGGCCCAACTCCTCGCAGGCGGCCCGGAAAAGGCGGGTGTCGGGCTTCTGGATGCCGTGTTCGTAACTGAGCACGTACGCGTCCACGAGGGCGTCCAGACCGTGGGCGCGGAAGACGGGGCGCAGGTCCCAGCCGATGTTGCTCACCACCGCGACGCCGATGCCGCTGCCCCGCAGCGCGCCCAGCACCTCGGCCGCGTCCGCGTAGGGGCGCCAGGCGTCCGGTGTCATATGGCGGTCGTAGAGCGCGTCGTACAGGCCGGGGCTGGGCAGTTCCACCTGGCGGGCGACCCCGGTGTACGCGGCGCGGTGGCGTTCGGCGCTCTCGTCGCGGGTCGCCCACAGCTCGGCCAGATCCGGCGGTACCTCCTGCGGGGAGGGCAGACCGGGCAGCGCGCCCACCACGGCCAGCCGCATCGCGTACCGCCGTACCTCGATGGGGGATACGGCGACACCCGCCTCGTCGAGCACGGCGCGCAGCCATGAACTCGCGGATTCGATACGGAAAAGAGTCCCGGAGAAGTCGAAGAGCACAGCCTTGTAGGTCATGTACCCGATCCTTCCCGCGTCACGGCTTTCTGGACAAGGTCACGCGCCTGAACAGCGCGATCGAGAAGGCGACCAGGGCGCCACCGAGCAGCCAGCCACCCAGAACATCCGAACTCCAGTGCACGCCCAGCCACAATCGGGTGATTCCCACGCCGGCGACCGACACCACCGCGACCGCCACGGCCGCCCGCCGGAGCCCCGCGCCCACCCCTTGACGCCAGGTCAGCCACAGCAGCAGTCCGCAGGTCACCGTCGCCGTCATGGCATGTCCCGAGGGGTACGCGGCGAAGTGCGCGGAGTCGACCGGGTCGGGCCACTGCGGACGCTCCCGTCCCACGGCCCACTTCAGCCCCTGGGAGACGGCCGCGCCCAGCGCGCTCGACCCCGCCACCCACGCGGCGAGCAGCCGCTCGCCGCGCAGCCACACCATGACCACGGCCACCGCCGTCAGCAGCCGCATCGTCCAGGGGTCCCAGGCCCAGTCGGAGAGCAGCCGGTTGGCCTGGGTGAGTTCAGGGCCGGCCACCGCCCGGCGGTGCAGTCCGTCCGCGACGGCCTGGTCGAACGCGATCAGCGGCCCCCACCGTACGACGACGAGCGCCGTCAGGATCCCCGCCGCGACGGTCAGCAGCGCGGCCGTACGGCCCGGTCCTGGCCGCCGCGTTCTCCAGGAACGCGGCGCGTGCGGGGCGGTGGGGGCGGGAGGCGCGGGCGTCGGCGGGGGGTGCATGAGGTGATACTCGCCGACGCGGGGCGCGGCGGGCTACCCGGCGGGCGCCCCGGGCGCGTTATCCGAGCGCGCGCAGCGCCGGTACGAACGCGATCAGCAGCGGGACCACCGGCACCAGCGCGGCCGCCGCGGTCAGCCGCAGCCGGCGCCCCGCGGTCAGCCGGGGAACGGGCGTCAGCAACCGGTGCACCCGCTGCGGGAGCTGCGCGTCCGGGGTGGTGCCGGGGCCGAACACCCCACGGTCCTCGTTGAGTTCGACCAGGGCGAGGGCGATCGTCAGCCGGCCGAAGCGCCGCGAGGCCACATCGTCCGCGGCCAACTCGACCAGCCGGTGCATCTCGTCGCGGAACGCGGCGAAGACCGGGATCTGCGGGAAGCCGTTCGCGAGCGCCCCCGAGCAGTGCAGCAGCCAGTCGTGCCGGGCCCGCGCGTGACCCTCTTCATGGGCGAGCACGGCGTCCAGTTGACGGCCCTTCAGGCGACGCAACGCGGCCGTGGTGATGACCAGTTGGGGCGCCGTGCCCGGCAGCCACCAGGCACCGGGGCGCTCGCCCTCCAGCACCACGAGCGGTTCGCCGCCCGGCTCCTCGCCGGGCAGCACCGGGGCGCGTACGAGCAGTTCCCTGCGGCGCTGCCGGCGCCTGCGGCGGGCCCGGTGGATCTCACGGGTGAGCATCGCCACCGTCCACAGACCGCCGCCCGCCAGCAGGACCGCCAGGACGGCGGACCACGACCGGTTCGGCCCGAAGGCGTACGCCTCCACCACACCGCTCGGCGCGGGCGCGAACACATGCCCCCGTACGGCCACCCAGGCGGCGGCCGCGCTGAAGACCATGGAGAGGGCGAAACTCAGCAGGACGGCCGCGACGACGCACTGCCAGACCCACAGCGCCACCACAGGTTCACGCTCGGGCCATTCGGCACGGGACAGAATCCGCGGCGCGATGATCGCGGCCAGTGCACCGAGCAGCAGCAGCGCCAAGGAGACCATCATGGCGCCCAGCGTATGAGGGTCGCGCCCCCCAGGGGTATGACCTTGACCGGCAAGTGACCCACGACACGTTTCACGGCGGGCCCGGGTGATCACGGAACCGGAGTGAACCGGCCGAAATCAGAGCGTGAGCAGCATCGCCAGCATCGCGATCCCCATCGACAGCCGGCAGGCGGGCACCAGCTCCGTCCGGTCCGCCCAGCCGACGGCCCCCGAAACCCCGTGCGCCGGAACGGCGACGGCACCGGGCGCGCCACCCGGCGCCGGGCCGGGCGCGGGCCCCGGCAGAGCGGGCAGCGGCAGCAGCCGGGCGCCCGCCCACAGCACGTAACCGGCGTAATAGAGCAGCAGCGCGGCGGTGACCTGCGGGATCCCCGCCGCCGTGTGCGCGGCGTGCGGCCCGCCCGCCACGGTGGCCATGGAGCCCGCCATGTAGACCATCGCGAGCATGCCCAGCAGGTGGTGCGCCCGGTGGGCCGAGCCCCGGTCCGAGGCCGGCGCGCGCACCGCCGCCATGCCGAAGACCACCGCGTACCCCAGCCAGACCCAGCGCGGGGGCGTCACCACCGTGGCGGGCACGGCCATCGCCGCCATCCCGAACCCCATCAGCGCCTCACCGCCCACCGTGCCGTGCCGGGCCGCGCCGCCTGCCCGTAACCGGAGCAGGCAGTACGCCCCGGCCGTCGCGCAGAGCGCGACGAGCAGCCAGCCGGCCGTCACGGATCCGTGCACCGCGCACCTCCCCCGTTCCGTGGTGTCGGCGAAGTGATGCCCGGCGCGGCGGGTGCGCAGACACGCGCAGAGGGACACGGGGGGCGCGCAGGACGCGGCGGGGCCCCGGGCCGCACCCGGGGGACACGGACCGCGCCGCGTCCCCTCGCGTGCACCGGCGGCGGACGCCCTACGGTCACCGCTCCACGGGATCGGGGCGGTCGCAGGTGCTCGCCACCCGCAGCGCCCTGTCCTCCCGCGCCGAGTCGAGCAGCGTCAGCATGATGTCCAGGACATGCCGCGCCATCTCGGCGGAGGCCCGGTGCGGGCGTCCCTCGTCGAGCGCCCACGCCAGATCCGCGAGCCCGGTGCCGCGCCCGGCCGCCGCGTACCCCGCCGAGACCGGCAGGGTCTCCCACGGTCCGGCGGGCCCGTGCAGCTCCACGGGTCCCTCGAAGCCGTTGGGGTCCGGTACGGAGAGGGAGCCGCCGGTGCCGTACACCTCGATGCGCGGCAGGCGCGCGGCGTGGACGTCGAAGCTCATCACCAGCGTGGTGAGCGCGCCGTTCGTGTGCCGGAGCACCCCGCTCACATGGGTGTCCACCTCGACGCCGAACCGCTCGCCGGCGCGCGGCCCGCCGCCGATCTCCCGCTCGGCGCGGGGCCGGGAGGCGGCGCCGGTCACCCGCTCGACCGGGCCGAGGAGATGGACGAGCGCGGAGAGGTAGTACGGGCCCATGTCGAGCAGCGGCCCGCCGCCGTGCCGGTAGTAGAACTCGGGTGCGGGGTGCCAGCGTTCGTGTCCCGCCGTGGTCATGAAGGCGGTCGCGGCGACCGGGGTGCCGATCAGCCCGTCGTCGACCGCCTTGCGCGCCGTCTGGACCCCTGTGCCCAGGACGGTGTCGGGCGCGCAGCCGAGCCGGGGACCGCCCGCGTGCGCGGCGGCGGCCAGCAGCGCGTCGGCCTCCGCCCGGGTGGTGGCGAACGGTTTCTCCCCGTAGACGTGCTTGCCCGCGGCGAGCGCCGTCAGGGCGACGTCGGCGTGGGCCGCGGGGATCGTCAGATTGAGGACGGCGTCGACATCGTCCCTGCCCGCCAGCTCGGCGGCGGAGCGGGCCACGGCCGCCCCCGGCACCCGGGCGGCGACGGCGGCGGCGCGGCCGGGGTCGAGGTCGGTGACGGCGGTGAGCGTCACGTTCGCCAGCCGCTCCAGGGTGTCCAGATAGGCGCCGCTGATCGTGCCCGCGCCCACCATGCCGACTCTCAGCGGCTCGCCCACAGCAGCCCCCTCTCGGTGAGTGTCCGTACCTCGGGTACGTCGAAGTCGTCCGGCTTGTGGCCGACGGCCGAGACGAAGACCCGTCCCGCGCCCCAGTTCCTGGTCCACACGGCGGGCATGGTGACCGGCCGCGCGCGGTCCTCGTCCGCGGCGAACCCGACCGTGGCGAGTACGTCGACGAGCGGATCGGTGGCCAGCCAGTACTTCTCCGTGTGCACCTGGAAGGCGCCGAGGCCCGCCATGACCGGGTGGTCCGCGTGCTCCTCGACCGGGGTGACCTCGTGGTCGGAGAAGCCGGCCGGGTGCATCAGGAACTGACCGCCGGTCAGGAGCTGGTAGCCGAGGTCCCCGCGGAAGGAGTCGACGATCCCGCCGTGCCAGCCGGCCAGCCCGGTCCCGGCGCGTACGGCGGCGGCGAGCCCCGCGCTCTGCTCCCCGGTGATCTCGCCCATCGTCCAGCACTGGACGACCAGATCGGTGGCGGCGAGCAGTTCGGCGTCGGCGTAGACGTCCAGGGTGGCGGAGGTCCGTACGTCGAAGCCGTGCGCGCGCAGGAAGGGCAGGAACAGCTCCGTGATCTCCACGGGGCGGTGTCCCTCCCAGCCGCCCCGGACGACCAGAGCCCGTCGGGCGTCGGATGTCTCGCGTGTCACAGTCGTTGCACACTCCCATCGGTGTCGCGGGTCCGCCGGGGACACCGGACGGGCCGGTACGTCCGTACCCGATCCGTACCGCCGCCCCCGCGCACCCCGTTGAGCCCATCCGTACCCGCGTTAGGCTGCTGCTGCCCCCCACCGGCCCATCGGCTCACCGGCCGTCTGCGAGGAGACCGCGCACCATGGACACCGTCCCGAGCCCCACCGAAGCGCTCACCTACCGCGACGCCACGGCGGCCGACGCCGAGGCCCTGGTCGCGCTGGTCGAGTCGGCCTACCGGGGCGACAGCAGCCGGACCGGCTGGACCACCGAGGCGGACCTCCTGGAGGGGCAGCGGACCGACCGGGACGGGGTGCTCGCGGTGATCGAGGCGCCCGGCAGCCGGCTGCTGGCCGTCGAACGGGACGGCGCGCTGATCGCCTGCTGCCAGCTCGAACACCGAGGGGACGCGGCCTACTTCGGCATGTTCGCGGTGGCGCCCGGCGCGCAGGGCGGCGGGCTCGGCCGCGTGATCATCGCGGCGGCGGAGCGCACGGCCCGCGAGGGCTGGGGCGTTCAGGAGATGCACATGACGGTGATCCGGCAGCGCGAGGACCTGATCGCCTGGTACGAGCGGCGCGGCTACCGCCGTACGGGAAAGCTGTTCCCCTTCCCGTACGGCGACGAGCGCTTCGGCGTCCCGCTCCGGGCCGACCTGGAGTTCGAGCTGCTGGTCAAGCCGTTGCCGTAGATCCGGCCCGCCCCGCGGCGCCGCACCCGGGCGCTCCGGATCCGGCCCCCCCCGCGGCGGCGTACCCGGGCGTTCCGCTCAGGCGGTGAAGCGGCCGGTGCGCCGGATCTCCGGGAGGTCGGTGGTCACGGCGTTCAGCTCGAAGGCGCGCGCGAGCCGTAGCTGCTCCTGCGTGTTCACCACCCAGCCGATCACCCCGAGACCCCGTCCGTGCGCGCGCTCCACGACCTCCAGGGTGAGCCTGCGCAGATTCAGGGCGAGCGAGGCGGCGCCCACCGCCGTCGCCCGGTCCACCACGTCCTCGCCCCAGCGGCTGGCGATCAGCACCGTGCGGACGCCCGGCACCAGCGCGGCGATCTCGGCGACCGCCTCGTCGTGGAACGACGACACCTCCACGCGCCCCACGAGATCGCGCTCCCGCATCACCCGGGCCAGCGCGCGGGCCGCCGCCACGTCCTTGATCTCGGCCTGGAGCGGCGACCGTACGGCGTCCAGGACCTCCTCGAAGACCGGGACGCGCTCGCCGTCGCCCGCGTCCAGCTCCCGCAGCTCGGCGAGCGTCCGCTCGGCGATCGCGCCCGTTCCGTCGGTCGTACGGTCCACCTCGGTGTCGTGCATGACGACGAGGGCGCCGTCCTTGCTCAGATGCAGATCCAGCTCGATGGCGTCCATACCGGCACGCTCCGCGTGCGTGAACGAGCGCAGGGTGTTCTCCGGCTCGACACCCATCACTCCGCGATGACCGATGATCTGGAAAGTCAAGACAGTCTCACTTTCGTCGACAGCGGCTCCTCGCGCGCAGCCTAGAGGCGATGGGCGGCTCTGGCTCCCCCCGCCGTCCCCATGCCGGGTGAAGTTTCCCGGGCTACGCTGAATCGAGGCGTCAGACCCTCGAACCGCAGGAAAATCGGCGGTGGCCAGGGGGTATCGGCAGGACGATTTGTTTGATCTTCGCTTGTGGTGGAGATCAGGACACCTATACAGTTCCTTGACTGTCTTGACGCCAAGATATTCTGCGGAGGAAGTGACATGACGGAGATTCTTGTGCAGGACACCCCTGAGCCCGGCATAAGTGACGCCGACCGCGTGATCGCGCACCCGGCGTGGCCTCGACTCAAGAGTGCCGTCGAGGAGATCCGCCCCTGGCAGTCCGCGGACGGATCGATCGACTTCGGCGCCGACGGCGCCCCGGAACGCGCCCACGCCGACGCGGCCCTCGACCGGGTGGTCGCCGCGGTCGAGCAGCTCTCCCCGCTGCTCCCGCACGACGCCGCCTACCACGCGGCGCTCCGCTCCGACCTGCGTAGATGGGCGGACGGCGGCTTCGCGGTCCCGGACTTCCTGGACTCGCTGCTCGCTTTCAGGCCCGCCGCCGACCGTACGGACGGCCGCCAGCACCTCGCCGTCTTCCCCATGTACACGCAGAACGGCAACCCGGACCGCAACCTCGAAGCCGTCGTGGTCCGCATGGTCTGGCCCGAGTGGCTGGCCGAGCTGGAGCGCACGCGCTACGACAACCCGCTCTTCTGCGGCATCACCTTCGAGGACTTCACCGCCGGGTACGACACCAACTCCGCGGTGTTCTTCCCCGAGACCATCGCCGTGCGCGAGGCGCCCGAGCGGTTCACCTGGGGCGGGATCTTCTGCGACCGCGAGGCCGCCCGCTTCCGCCGGGTCATCGACGCGGCCGTCGCCACCCTCGGGGTCGACCTGCCCGACGACATCCGCGCGCTCGTCGCCGACCAGGACCGCTGCCAGCAGGCGTTCGTCCTGTGGGACATGGTCCACGACCGCACCCACAGCCACGGCGACCTGCCCTTCGACCCCTTCATGATCAAGCAGCGCCAGCCGTTCTGGATGTACGGACTGGAGGAGCTGCGCTGCGACCTCACCGCCTTCCGCGAGGCCGTACGGCTGGAGGCCGACGGCTTCCCGCAGGGCCGCGACGTCCAGTACGCCGTGCTCTTCGACCGGATGTTCCGCTTCCCCGTCACCGGCGCGCGCGAGCGCAACTACGACGGCCTCGGCGGTCAGCTCCTCTTCGCCTACCTCCACCAGCACGACGTGGTGCGCTGGACGGACAACACCCTGCGCATCGACTGGGAGCGCGCGCCCCAGGTCACCAACCAGCTCTGCGCGGAGATCGAGGAGCTGTACCGGGCGGGGATCGACCGGCCGAAACTGGTCCACTGGTTCGCGGCGTACGAACTGGTCTCGACGTATCTCGCCCCGCACCCCGGATCCCGCTGGGCCAAGGGCCCCGACGCCCTGGACCTCTCCCAGCCGCCCAGGAAGCTCGTGGACGACGTGCTTCCCGACGAGTTTCCGCTGAGCATGTTCTACGAGGCGCTCGCCAAGAAGCTCAAGCATGTGATCGCCTCCACCCGGGGCATCACCAGGGAGACCCCCGACCCCGCCGGAACCGCCGTGACCGCGGCGACGGCGGCCACCGACCGGACGGCGGCGTGAGCGCCCCGAGGCAGGAGACGGCGCCAATGACGGCGGACCAGCGGACGAACGCCGAGCCGGCGCCCGGCGCGCGCACGGAGCGGGGCGGCGCCCTGGCCGGGGCCGTCGTCGCCGTGGCGGGCGCGGGCGGCCCCGCCGGGCGGGCCGCCGTGCTGCGGCTCGCCGGGGCCGGCGCCACCGTCGTCGCCGCGGACGCGGACCCCGAACGGCTCGCCGAGGCGGTCGACGCCGCCAGGAACGCGCACGACGGGGCCACGATCACCGGCGCAACCGTCGACCTCCTCGACCTCGCCGCCACCCGGGCCTGGGCGGACAGGACCGAGAAGGAGTTCGGACGGGTCGACGGGCTGGTCCACCTCGTCGGCGGCTGGCGCGGCAGCGCCACCTTCGCCGACTCCGACCCGGCCGACTGGGAGCTGCTGGAGAAACTGCTCATCCGTACCGTCCAGCACACCTCCCTGGCCTTCCACGACGGGCTCCTGCGCAGCGACCGGGGCCGGTATCTGCTGATCAGCGCCGCGGGTGCCACGAAACCCACCGCGGGAAACGCCGCGTACGCCGCCGCCAAGGCCGCCGCCGAGGCATGGACGCTCGCCCTCGGCGACGCCTTCCGCAAGGCGGGGGGCGAGGAGGGGCCCCGCGCCGCGGCTGCCATCCTGGTGATCAAGGCACTGGTCCACGACGCGATGCGCGCCGAGCGGCCGAACGCGAAGTTCGCGGGCTTCACCGACGTCACGGAACTGGCCGAGGCCATCGCCGGGGTCTGGGACAGGCCCGCCCGGGAAGTGAATGGAAACCGCCTGTGGCTGACCCCAGGACCGTGAGGTCCCGTACGACGGACACGCGCCGTCACCACGACCCCGAGGTGCGCGGCTTCGCCAGCGACAACTACGCGGGCGCCCACCCCGAGATCCTGGCGGCCCTCGCCGTGGCCAACGGCGGCCACCAGGTCGCCTACGGGGAGGACGAGTACACCGCGCACCTCCAGCGGATCATGCACAGCCACTTCGGCCCGACGGCGGAGGCGTTCCCCGTCTTCAACGGCACCGGAGCCAACGTCGTCGCGCTCCAGGCGCTCACCGACCGCTGGGGCGCCGTGATCTGCGCCGAGTCCGCGCACATCAACGTGGACGAGGGCGGCGCGCCCGAGCGCGTGGCCGGGCTCAAGCTGCTCACCGTACCGACGCCCGACGGCAAGCTCACGCCCGAGCTGATCGACCGGGAGGCGTACGGCTGGGACGACGAGCACCGGGCCATGCCCCAGGCCGTGTCGATCACCCAGAACACCGAACTGGGCACGGTCTACACGCCCGACGAGATCCGCGCCCTGTGCGCGCACGCCCACGCGCTCGGCATGAAGGTGCATCTCGACGGCGCCCGGATAGCCAACGCCGCCGCCTCGCTGGACGTCCCGATGCGGACCTTCACCAACACCGCGGGCGTGGACGTCCTCTCCTACGGGGGCACGAAGAACGGCATGCTCTTCGGCGAGGCCGTCGTCGTGATCAACCCGGACGCGGTACGCGCCATGAAGCATCTGCGGAAGCTGTCGATGCAGCTCCCGTCCAAGATGCGCTTCGTGTCGGCGCAGTTGGAGGCGCTGCTCGCCGGCGATCTGTGGCTGCGCAACGCCCGGCACTCCAACGCCATGGCCCGGCGGCTCGCGGCGGGCGTCCGCACGGTCGACGGGGTGGAGATCCTGTACCCCGTCCAGGCCAACGCCGTCTTCGCCCGGCTGCCGCACGACGTGAGCGTCCGTCTCCAGAAGCGGTTCCGCTTCTACTTCTGGGACGAGAAGGCCGGGGACGTCCGCTGGATGTGCTCCTTCGACACGACCGAGGACGACGTCGACGCGTTCGTCCAGGCGCTGAAGGAGGAGATGGCCGCGTAGGCGCCGCCCGGAGGGCCGCGCGCCGGGCGCACGGCCCCCGGCGCGCCTGCGGCGTCGATGCCCGCTTCTCCCCGGACCGGCCGCTCCCCGTCCGGG
>NZ_JBHZDA010000003.1:147274-153167 GCF_042755665.1 Streptomyces sp. NPDC059142 | reverse complement strand
TGGCCCTGTCCTCCCTCTTTTTTGGCGCGGGTTCGCCTCCGGGGCGCTTCGGACCGGCGCCGACGGTCGACCGTGCCCGGTCCGCCCGTTCCTCGCGAACCTGCGCGCGCTCTCCCTCACGGCGACGGCGCGCCCCTTCGGCTCACCCGCCGGCCCGGCGGGGCGACGCCCCGGAGGCCGGCCGGGCCTCTAGACAAGAAGCGCCTGGGTCAGCAGGGGGGCCACCAGGTCCACCTGCCACTGGCGGGCTCCGTGGCTGGTCAGGGCTGCCGCGACGTTGTCCACCGTCGGGTCCTGCGGGGGTTCCCAGCAGACCCGGCGGACGGTGTCCGGGGTGATCAGGTTCTCCTGGGGCATGGTGATCCGCTCGGCGAGTTCCGAGACCGCCGCGCGGGCGGCCGAGAGCCGGGCGGCGGCTTCGGGGTCCTTGTCCGCCCACGAGCGGGGCGGCGGCGGGCCCGTGAGGGGCTGGCCGGGCTGGGGCAGCTCCGTGTCGGGGAGGGCTTTCGCCCGGTCGACGGCGGCCTGCCACTGTTCGAGCTGGCGACGGCCCATGCGGTGGCCGAAGCCGGGCAGCGCGGTCAGCGCCTGCACGGTGGCGGGCAGGGACAGCGATGCCTCGACGATCGCGGTGTCGCTGAGCACCTTGCCGGGGGAGACGTCCCGCCGCTGGGCGACCCGGTCGCGGGTCGTCCACAGTTCCCGTACGACGGCCATCTGCCGGCGGCGGCGCACCTTGTGCATGCCCGAGGTACGGCGCCACGGGTCCTTGCGCGGGGGCGCGGGCGGGGCGGAGGCGATCGCGTCGAACTCCTGCTGAGCCCAGTCGAGCTTGCCCTGCCGGTCGAGCTCCTTCTCCAGCGCGTCCCGCAGGTCGACGAGGAGTTCCACGTCGAGCGCGGCGTACCGCAGCCAGGGTTCGGGGAGCGGGCGGGTGGACCAGTCGACGGCGGAGTGGCCCTTCTCCAGGGCGTACCCGAGGACGTTCTCGACCATGGCGCCGAGGCCGACCCGGGGGAAGCCCGCGAGGCGGCCCGCCAGCTCGGTGTCGAAGAGCCGGGTGGGGATCATGCCTATTTCGCGCAGGCAGGGCAGGTCCTGGGTGGCGGCGTGCAGGATCCACTCCGTACCGGAGAGGGCGTCGCCCAGACCGGAGAGGTCGGGGCAGCCGACCGGGTCGATCAGCGCCGTGCCCGCGCCCTCGCGGCGGAGCTGGACCAGGTAGGCACGCTGGCCGTAGCGGTAGCCGGAGGCGCGCTCCGCGTCGACGGCGACGGGTCCGGTGCCCGCGGCGAAGGCCGCGATCACCTCGGCGAGCGCCTCGTCGGTGGCGACCACCGGTGGAATGCCCTCGCGGGGCTCCAGCAAGGGGATCGGCGCCGCTTCGACGTCGTCCGGGGGAAGCGACACCAGCGACTGCCGTCGCGGGCCCCCGGTGGTTCGCAGTGCTGGCTCTGCTGCGGTCTCTTGGGCGTCGGTCACCTGTCAAGGGTATCTGTGAACGGACGGCGCCCGTCGACGGAACGTTCCGTCGACGGGCGGTGGGGGCGAGAAGCGGTCAGTGGCCCGGTCCGGTGGTGTGTCCGGTTCAGTGGATGATTCCGGTACGGAGGGCCACGGCGACCATCCCGGCCCGGTCGCCGGTGCCGAGCTTGCGCGCGATCCGGGCGAGGTGGCTCTTGACGGTGAGCGCGGACAGGCCCATCGAGACGCCGATGGCCTTGTTGGACTGGCCTTCGGCGACCAGCCGGAGCACCTCGACCTCCCGGCCGGACAGCTCCCGGTACCCACCGGGGTGGTTCGGGGCGCCCGGAGGGCGGCGGTGCATCCGCTGGCCGGCGCCGAGGGGGGCGACGCCGGGGCGGCCGGGGTGGCCGATGTTGGTGCGGGTGCCGGTGACGACATAGCCCTTGACGCCGCCCGCGAGGGCGTTGCGCACGGCGCCGATGTCGTCCGCGGCGGAGAGGGCGAGGCCGTTGGGCCAGCCCGCCGCCCGCGTCTCGGACAGGAGGGTCAGCCCGGATCCGTCGGGCAGGTGGACGTCGGCAACGCAGATGTCGCGCGGGTTGCCGACGCGGGGGCGGGCCTCCGCGATGGACGACGCCTCGATGACGTCACGCACTCCGAGGGCCCACAGGTGGCGGGTGACGGTGGAGCGGACGCGGGGGTCGGCCACGACGACCATGGCCGTCGGCTTGTTCGGGCGGTAGGCGACCAGGCTTGCGGGCTGCTCAAGGAGAACGGACACCAGGCCTCCTGGGGAAGGTGCGGGACGGGGCCGGCTGCGGGGGGTGAAGCCGGGGCGAACCGTGTGTGAAGGGTCATTGACCTCTTCGGCAGCAATCCCGCTCGCCTTTAGAGAATGATCACGAATTAGTGAGTAACAATTCGGGCAATTCGGATACGTGCTCGATCATCCTACGAGTGGTCCCCCGGGTGGGGGTACGCGGCGGACGAGTGAGGGACGCCCGGCGGACGTGGTGTGGTGGAGCCGTGAAGGGGCGTGCGGTCCCGGCCGTGCGGTGAAAGGGCGTCAGAGGGCCCGCGAATCCCCCGTCAGGGAACCCGCGGGCCGCGCCGCTGGGGCAGTGAGACCACACCCGCGTCGCCCGTCCCCGGCGGTCCGCCCGCGCCCGGCGGCAGCCCCGCGACCTGGCAGAGCAGATCGCACCACGCGGTCAGATGGGCCGCCGTGTCGGGCACCCCGCCCAGCGCCTCGCGCGGGGTCCAGGACGCCCGGATCTCGATCTGGGTGGCCGGCCTGCGCTCCGCGAGCCCGCCGAAGTAGTACGAGCCGGCCTGGGTGACCGTGCCGCTCGCCTCCCCGTACGACAGCCCGCGCGCCTCCAGCGCGCCCGTCAGCCACGACCAGCACACCTCGGGCAGCAGCGGGTCGGCGGCCATCTCCGGCTCCAGCTCCGCCCGTACGAGCGTCACCAGCCGGAACGTGCCCTGCCAGGCGTCGTGCCCCGACGGGTCGTGGAGCAGGATCAGCCGGCCGTCCGCGAGATCGTCCTCGCCGTCGACCACCGCCGCCTCCAGGGCGTACGCGTACGGCGCGAGCCGCTTCGGCGCCGGGGTCGGGTCGATCTCGACGCCTGGTCGCAGCCGGGCCGTCCGCAGCGCGTCGATCGCCGAACGGAACGCGGACGGGACGGAATCGCCCTCTCCGCCGCCCTTTCCCCCGGTGCCGTTGGAATGATCGGAAAACTGTCCCTGAGCCGCAGCCATGCGGGGAAGAGTAGGCGGAACCCGCGCCTCGCGCAGGGAGGGACACCCGGCCCGGGGCGGCGGCTTCCCCGTACATGGGAAGATTCTGTATGTGAGCGCCAACGAACGCCCCCCGGGCCAGCAGACGAAGACGTACGAATCGGCCTTCCTGAAGGCGTGCCGACGGGAACCGGTACCGCACACACCGGTCTGGTTCATGCGTCAGGCGGGGCGCTCGCTGCCCGAGTACCTGAAGGTCCGCGAGGGCATCGGGATGCTCGACTCCTGCATGCGGCCCGAGCTGGTCACCGAGATCACGCTCCAGCCGGTACGGCGCCACAAGGTCGACGCCGCGATCTACTTCAGCGACATCGTCGTCCCCCTCAAGGCCATCGGCCTCGACCTGGACATCAAGCCGGGTGTCGGCCCCGTCGTCGCCGAGCCCATCCGCACCCGCGCCGACCTGGCCCGGCTGCGCGACCTCACGCCCGAGGACGTCGCCTACGTCACCGAGGCCATCGGCATGCTCACCGGTGAGCTGGGGTCCACCCCGCTCATCGGGTTCGCCGGGGCGCCGTTCACCCTCGCGAGCTACCTCGTGGAGGGCGGTCCCTCCCGCAACCACGAGCACACCAAGGCCATGATGTACGGCGACCCCCAGCTGTGGGCCGACCTGCTCGACCAGCTCGCCCGGATCACCTCGGCCTTCCTCGCCGTGCAGATCGAGGCGGGCGCGAGCGCCGTCCAGCTCTTCGACTCGTGGGTGGGCGCCCTCGCCCCCGCCGACTACCGGCGCTCCGTGCTGCCCGCCTCCGCCAAGGTCTTCGACGCGGTCGCCCCCTACGGTGTCCCGCGCATCCACTTCGGCGTCGGTACGGGCGAGCTGCTCGGCCTGATGGGCGAGGCGGGCGCCGATGTCGTCGGCGTCGACTGGCGCGTCCCGCTGGACGAGGCGGCCCGCCGGGTCGGCCCCGGCAAGGCGCTCCAGGGCAATCTCGACCCGGCGGTCCTCTTCGCCCCGACCCCAGCGGTGGAGACCAAGGCCCGGGAGGTGCTGGACGCGGCGGCCGGGCTGGAGGGCCATGTCTTCAATCTGGGCCATGGCGTGCTGCCGAGCATGGACCCGGACTCACTGACCAGGCTCGTCGACTACGTGCATACGCAGACCGCTCGCTGATTGGCCGAAAACCGCTGGTGGGGCGGGGCGATTCGTCCCGGGTCGGGGCGCGCCGGCCCCGCCCCGCCGCGGTGGTCACCAGCCCGCCGCCCTGACGGCCGCCGTCGCCTTGCGCGCGGCGACCAGCACCGGGTCCCAGACGGGCGAGAAGGGCGGCGCGTACCCCAGGTCCAGCGTCGTCATCCGCTCCACCGTCATCCCGGCGGTCAGCGCCACCGCCGCGATGTCCACCCGCTTCGCCGCGCCCTCCCGGCCGACGATCTGCACCCCCAGCAGCCGCCCGGTCCGGTGCTCGGCGAGCATCTTCACCGTCATCGGGGCCGCGCCCGGGTAGTAGCCCGCGCTGTTGGTCGACTCGACGGTGGCGCTCACGTACCGGAGCCCGGCCCTGCGGGCGTCCTTCTCGCGCAGCCCCGTCCTGGCGATCTCCAGGTCGCAGACCTTGCTGACGGCCGTACCGACGATCCCGGGGAAGACGGCGTAGCCGCCGCTCACGTTCGTGCCGATGATCTGGCCGTGCTTGTTCGCGTGCGTCCCCAGCGCGACATGGCGGGTGGCGCCCGAGACCAGGTCGAGGACCTCCACGCAGTCGCCGCCCGCCCAGACGTTTCCATGGCCGCGTACCCGCATCGACAGATCGGTGAGCAGCCCGCCGTACGGTCCGACGGGCAGCGCGGCGGCGCGGGCGAGGGCCGTCTCCGGCTCGACGCCGATCCCGAGGACGACGACGTCCGCCGGGTACTCGGTCTCCGCGGTGGCCACGGCCCGCACCCGGCCGTCCTCGCCGGTGCGGATCGCGGTCACCTCCGCGCCGCCCACCGTGGTGATGCCCAGCCCGTCCATCGCCTCGTGGACCAGCCGCCCCATGTCCGGGTCGAGGGTCGCCATCGGCTGCGTGTCACGGTGCACGACGGTGACCTCGTACCCGCGCTTCAGCAGCGCCTCGGCCATCTCCACCCCGATGTACCCCGCGCCGACCACGACCGCGCGGCCGCCCGCCGTCGCGGCCAGGGTCTCCAGCAGCGCCTGTCCGTCGTCGAGGGTCTGCACCCCGTGCACGCCCGGCGCGTCGATCCCGGGCAGCGCGGGCCGTACCGGGCGGGCGCCCGTCGCGACGACCAGCTTGTCGAAGCCGGTCCAGCTCTCCGTACCGGCGTCCAGGTCGCGGGTCCTCACCCGCTGCCCCGCCAGATCGATCTCCACGGCCTCCGTGCGGGTCCGCAGCCCGATGTCCCTGGCCCGGTGCTCCTCGGGCGTCCGGGCGATCAGGGCGTCCCGGTCCGTGACGTCGCCGCCCACCCAGTACGGGATGCCGCACGCGGAGTACGAGCTGAAGTGACCGCGTTCGAACGCGACGATCTCCAGCTCGTCCGGGCCCCGGCCCCTGCGGGCCTGGGGGGGGGGCGGGGGGCCCCCCCCCCCCCCCCCCCCCCAGCCCCCCCCCCCCCCCCCCCGCGCGCGGGCCCCCCGGCGGCGCTGTTGGATTGGGTAGGGTGGCGCAGGGCC
>NZ_JBHZDA010000003.1:124031-147264 GCF_042755665.1 Streptomyces sp. NPDC059142 | reverse complement strand
GCTGGAGGCGTGAGCGCCCGCGCGCCAGCCCCCGACTAGCCCCCGGCCGCCCGCGCCGCGGCCGGGGGGGGGCGCGCGCGGGGCCGCCCCGCCCGCCCCCCCGCCCCCGATGACCACCATGCGCTCCGCCGCCATTGCGCGTCCCTCCGGTCCCTGTTCATGAGGTCGTACCGGAGGGGAACGCTACGCGGGCGGAGCCGGTCAGTCCTCCTCGCGCCCCCGCCCGGCGGTTCCGGCGGGCTCCACGGGCTCCACGGGCCCGGCCGCGGGAGCCCTGGCGGGCAGCAGCCTTCGCACCAGCCGCCACAGCAGGAGGAGCGCCGCGAACACGGCGGCGAACGGCAGCACCGCGCCGAGGACCAACCCGATCCACCGCACCGTCGCGAGGAGCGCGTCCCAGCCGCCGCCCAGCGCGTCGAGGAACCCCGGATCCTCCGCCTTCCCGTCCTCCCGCACGACCGGGTCCTCGAAGAGCTCCAGGGTGATCGTCGCCAGCGTGGTGCGGTCCTTGAGCGACGCCTGCTGGGCGAGCAGCGACTCCAGCGCCGACTGACGGCTGCTCAACTCGCCCTCCAGCCGTACGACATCGCTCAGGCTCGTGGCCCGGTCCATCAACTTCCGTACCCGCGCCACGCTCACCCGCTGCGAGGCGACCCTGCTCTCCACGTCCACGACCTGGTCGGTGACGTCCTCGGCGTTCGCCTTGCGCGACAACAGCTTCCCGGTGCCGGACAGTTCGGCCAGCACGGTGTCGTACGAAGCCTGCGGGACACGCAGCACGATCCGCGAGGTCGCCCCGCTGTCCTCGTCCCGTTCCGTCACCTCGTCCTGCACCAGACCGCCGGCCTTCCCGGCCGCCGCCCGCGCCGTGGAGAGCGCCTTCGACGTGTCCTCGACGCGCACGGTCAGCTCGGCGGTACGGATCACATGGACCCCGGCGGGAGCGGCGCTCCTCCCGTCCGCGCCCGGCGCCCCGGTCGCCGCCGGGGCGCCGGACGCGCCGGTGTCACCGGCACCGGCACCGGCCCCCGCCTCCCGGTCGGCCGCCTGCCCGCCCCGCCCCTCCGCGGGCCGGGCGGCGCCCTTCGAGGACGCCTCGTCGGTGGTGCCCGCGCTGCATCCGGCGAGCGCGAGTGAAACGGTGAGCAGTGCCGCCGCGAACGCGGGCATCGCACGCATGGTCCCCCCAGGAATCCGGTTGATGGTGCCGGTTCGACGTACGGGTCCCCTGCACGGGTTGCCGTCCCACGGTCCCGAAGCGGTCACGGTCAGGACTCGGTACGGGTGGGAACAACACGTTTGAGAGAGTGGGGGCATGGAGTCGAGCGCGCAGCACGTGGACACGCATCCGGGCCATGTCGTCGTCATCGGGGGCGGCATCGCCGGTCTCGCCGCCGCCCACCGGCTGCTGGGCACCGGGATCCGGGTCACCCTGCTGGAGGCCACCGACCGGCTCGGCGGCAAGCTGCGGACCGGCGAGATCGAGGGCGCCCCGGTCGACCTCGGCGCCGAGTCGATGCTCGCCCGCCGTCCCGAGGCCGTCGACCTCGCCGAGGCCGTCGGACTCGGACCGCTGCTCCAGCCGCCCACCGCCACCACCGCCTCCGTCTGGACGCGCGGCGCGCTGCGGCCCATGCCCAAGGGCCATGTGATGGGCGTGCCCGGCGACCCGGCCGCCCTCGCCGGGCTCCTCTCCGATGACGGGCTCGCCCGGATCGCCCGCGAACCGGAACTGCCCCCCACCGAGGTCGGGGACGATGTCGCCGTCGGCGCGTACGTCGCCGAACGGCTCGGCCGCGAGGTCGTCGACCGGCTGGTCGAACCGCTGCTCGGCGGGGTCTACGCGGGCGACGCCTACCGCATCTCCATGAAGGCGGCCGTCCCCCAGCTCTTCGAAGCCGCCACGGCCCATGACTCGCTGCTGGCCGGTGTCCGCGCGATCCAGGAACGCGCCGCCGCCCAGCAGCGGGGCGGACCCGTCTTCGCCGGCGTCGAGGGCGGCGTGGGACGTCTGCCGGGCGCCGTCGCCGACGCCGTACGGGCCGGGGGCGGCGAGATCCTGCTGGAGACCCCTGTCCTCGCCCTGACCCGTACCGCCGAGGGCTGGCAGTTGCGCACCGGCCACCCCACCCGCCCCGATCTGCGCGAACTGACCGCCGACGGGGTGGTCCTCGCGACCCCCGCGTGGTCCGCCTCCGCGCTGCTCGCCGACGAGTCACCGGCCGCCTCCGCCGAACTCGCCGCGATCGAGTACGCGTCGATGGCGCTGGTGACGATGGCCTTCCGGCGCGCCGACGCCGGTGCGCTGCCCGACGGCAGCGGCTTCCTCGTCCCGCCCGTCGACGGCCGCACCATCAAGGCGTCGACCTTCTCCACCCGTAAATGGGGATGGGTCGACCGGGCAGCCCCCGACCTGTTCGTGCTGCGCACCTCGATCGGCCGGTACGGCGAGGAGGAACAGCTCCAGCGCGAGGACACCGAACTCCTCGACGTCTCCCTGCGCGACCTGCGCGAGGCGACCGGTCTCACCGCCCGCCCGGTCGCCCACGAGGTGACCCGCTGGACCGGCGGACTGCCCCAGTACCCGGTCGGCCACCAGGCCAGGGTCGCCCGGATCCGCGACTCCCTCGCCGGACTCCCCGGGCTGCGCGTCTGCGGCGCCGCGTACGACGGCGTCGGCATCCCCGCCTGCGTCGCGAGCGCCCGGCGCGCCGCGGACGAGATCATCGCCACGTCGACCCTGGCGCCGGGCACCGGTCGCGGCGCGGGAGAATAGGCCCATGACTGCTGCTCCCGAGAAGATCCCGAACGCCGGCAAGAAGGCCAAGGACCTCAACGAGGTCATCCGCTACACGCTGTGGTCCGTCTTCAGGCTGCGCGACGTGCTGCCCGAGGACCGGACCGGTTACGCGGACGAGGTCCAGGAGCTGTTCGACCAGCTCGGCGCCGAGGACGTCACCGTACGCGGCACCTACGACGTGTCCGGGCTGCGCGCCGACGCCGACGTCATGATCTGGTGGCACGCCGAGACCGCGGACGAGCTGCAGGACGCGTACAACCGCTTCCGGCGGACCCGGCTCGGCCGCGCGCTGGAGCCGGTCTGGTCGAACATGGCGCTGCACCGCCCCGCGGAGTTCAACAAGTCCCACGTCCCGGCCTTCCTGGCCGACGAGTCGCCCCGCGACTACGTGAGCGTCTACCCCTTCGTCCGCAGTTACGACTGGTACCTGCTGCCCGACGAGGACCGCCGCAGGATGCTCGCCGACCACGGCAAGATGGCGCGCGGCTACCCTGACGTACGCGCCAACACCGTGGCCTCCTTCTCGCTCGGCGACTACGAGTGGGTGCTGGCCTTCGAGGCCGACGAGCTGTACCGCATCGTCGACCTGATGCGTCATCTGCGCGCGTCCGAGGCGCGGCTGTACGTGCGGGAGGAGATCCCCTTCTACACGGGCCGCCGCAAGTCGGTCGCGGACCTCGTGGCAGGGTTGGCGTGACGGAATGACGTGGTGGGGGGGGGGGCGGGCGCGGCCGCCCCCCCCGCCCCCGGCCCCACCCCACCCGGAAGATCAGACGGGCGGCGGCAGTTCCCTGCTGCGCGCACGCCCGTCCAGCGACACCGGGTTCGGCTCCGGGTTCCCATCGGCCGCCGGCCTGCGGAAACGCTGTGACCTGCGGGGAAGAATCCTGTTCTTCCCCGGTCCAGCCCGTTCCGCCCCGGTCGCGGCCGATGGAACCCGGGTCGGTGCTGTCAGCCGAGGACCGGGTAGTCGGTGTAGCCGGCGTGGTCGCCGCCGAAGAAGGCGGCGGGGTCGGGGGCGTTGAAGGGGCCGCCCGCGGCGAGGCGCGTGGGCAGGTCCGGGTTGGCGAGGAAGAGCGCGCCGTAGGCGATCAGGTCGGCGGTGCCGTCCTCGATCAGCGTCAGCGCCTCGGGGCCGGTGGGGTCCGTGCCCGTGAACGGGTTGAGGACGAACGTGCCCGGCCATGCCTTCCGCAGCCGTACGACCAGATCGCGCACCCCCTGCGCCTCCATCTGGTGCAGGTAGGCGAGGCCCAGCGGGGCGAGCGCGTCCACGAGGGCCGTGTAGGTGGCCTCCAGGTCCGCCGGGTCGCTCTCGTCGATGTCGTTGTAGGGGTTGGCGGGCGAGATGCGGATGCCGACCTTGTCACCGCCGATCGCCTCCGCCACCGCCTTCGCGGTCTCGACGGCGAAGCGGATCCGCCGCTCGGGGCTGCCGCCCCAGGCGTCGTCGCGCCGGTTGGAGCCGGGCGCCAGGAACTGGTGGATCAGATAGCCGTTGGCGCCGTGCAGTTCCACCCCGTCGAAGCCCGCCTCGACCGCGTTGCGCGCCGCGGTGGCGAAGTCCGCGACGGTCTCCGCGATCTCCGCCTCCGTCAGTTCGTGCGGTGTGACGAAGTCCTGCGGCCCCTGGTGCGTGTAGACCTGTCCCTCGGCCGCGACCGCGGAGGGGCCCACCGGGTCGAGACCCATGAGGCTCGGGTGGCCGACCCGCCCGGTGTGCATGAGCTGAAGGAAGATCGTGCCGCCCTCGGCGTGCACGGCGTCGGTGACCTCGCGCCAGGCCGCGATCTGCTCGGCGGAGTGGATCCCGGGGGTGTCCGGGTACCCCTGGCCCACCACGGACGGCTGGGTGCCCTCGGTGACGATCAGGCCGGCGCCCGCCCGCTGTGCGTAGTAGGTCGCCATCAGCTCCGTGGGGGTCCCGCCGGGGCCGTGGGCGCGGCTGCGGGTCATGGGGGCCATCACGATGCGGTTCGACAGGCGGACGGAGCCGAGGTCGTAGGGGGAGAAGGCCGTCGTCATGATCGCGTTCCTCTTCGGTTCGGGTGTCCGGCACCACGCGATGCCGTTACCTGTCCGAACAGGTAAATCCGCTGATCCATTCCTGATCCACCGTGACCTGCGTCACGTCACGCCGTTGAGATGCTGGCAGTTCCGTCCCCCGGCCCTGAAGGGGACGACGGGTAGAGTGCCGCTGTCCGGACAGTGACCAGCGCGAGGGGCGTGAGCGACATGACGAAGCAGCCGGACGCCGAACCCTCCCGGGCGGCGACGGGGGACGAGGGGCCCGCCATGGACGTGGCACGCCCCCTGCTGCCGCCCTCGGTACAGGCGGGGCCCATGAGCCACGCGATCTTCCGGGTGGCCCGCCTGCACCGGATGCTCGCCGGGCAACTCCTGCGCCGCGTGGGGCTGCACCCCGGACAGGAACTCGTCATGATGCAGCTCTGGGACCTCGGTCCGCAGCGTCAGACGGACCTCGTACGGCTGCTCGGCTCGGACGCGGCCACCATGACCCGTACCGTCAGACGGCTGGAGAACGCGGGCTTCGTCCGCCGCAGGCCCAGCCGGACCGACCGGCGCGCCACCATCATCGAACCCACCGCGGCCAGCCTCGCGCTCCGCACCGAGGTGGAACAGATCTGGGCGGAGCTCGAAGCCGGTGTCGCCGACGGTCTGGGCGCGGACGAACGGGACGTCATGATCGGCGTGCTGGCCCGGATCGAGGACAGCCTCGGCGTGGCGGTCGAACGACAGGCGCCCCTCGGATAGCGGGCCGTCAGAGGCGCGGCGCCGGGTCGGTCCTGCCGCGCAGGGCGGCGCGGGTGTCGGCCGGTTCGAGGGAGATCGGGTTCGGTTCCGGGTGCGGGGCGCAGGTGGTGCGCCGCGCCGGGGTCCGTCCGCTCAGCAGGTACTCCTCCAGATACGCGTTCGCGCACGGGTTGTCGCCGCCCGACACGCCGTGCGTCCCGGCGTCCCGCTCGGTCACCAGCACCGAGCCCGCCAGCCGCCGTTGCAGCTCCAGCGCCCCCGCGTACGGGGTGGCCGCGTCCCGCTCCGCCGCCAGGATCAGCGTCGGCGGGAGCGCGCCCGGACGGGTACGGACGTCGACCGGCTCCTGCCGGGGCGCCGGCCAGTAGGCGCACGGCAGGTTCATGAAGGCGTTGTCCCAGGTCTCGAACGGGGCGTGCAGCGCGAGCGCCGTGTTGTCGCGGTCCCACACCGGCCACTGGGTGGGCCACGGCGCGTCGTTGCACTCGACGGCGGTGTAGACGGCGTTGGCGTTCTCGCCGCTCGCGGCGGCCGCCGGGCGGGGCGTGGCCTGCGCGATCAGCGGCTCGGGGTTGCCCTTCACGTACTCGGAGAGCGCGGTGGCGCGCAGCGCCCAGTAGTCGTCGTAGTAGCCCGCGCCGAGCATCGCCGCCTGGAGCTGCCCGGGGCCGACCTTGCCGCCCGCCGGCTCGTGCGCGACCCCGGCGCGCACCTGCTCGTAACTCCGCCGCACCTGCTCGGCGTCGGTGCCCAGGTGGTACGTCGCGTCGTGCTTGGCGACCCAGGTCCTGAAGTCCTCCCAGCGCCGTTCGAACGCGGCCGACTGTTCGAGGTTGTTGCGGTACCAGATCCGGTCCGGGGCCGGGTCGACGGCGGAGTCGAAGACCATCCGCCGTACGTGCGAGGGGAAGAGCGTCGCGTAGACGGCGCCGAAGTACGTCCCGTAGGAGGCGCCCATGAACGTCAGCTTCCGCTGACCGAGCGCGGCGCGCAGGACATCGAGGTCGCGGGCGTTGTTGAGGGAGTGGTAGTGGCGCAGGGCCTCTCCCGCGTGGTCGGCGCAGCCCCGCGCGTACGCCTTCGCCTCGGCGATCCGCTCCCGTTTGTACGACGGGGAGGGGTGCGTGGGTGCCTGGGTCGGCGCCTTCGCGTGGTCCGCCGGGTCCTGGCAGGAGAGCGGCGCGGACCGGCCGACGCCGCGCGGCGCGTAGCCGATCAGGTCGTACGCGGCGGCGATCCGCTTCCACTGGCTCACCTCGGCGGCGAGCGGGAAGTACATGCTGGAGGCGCCGGGGCCGCCCGGGTTGTAGACGAGCGCCCCCTGCCGCCGGTCGGCGGGGCCGCTCGCCGCGACGCGGCTGACGGTGAGGCCGATCGTGGGCCCGTCGGGCGCGGCGTAGTCGAGGGGGACCTCGACGGTGCCGCAGGTGACGGGGGCGGGCAGCTTCTCGGCCTCGGGGCAGGCGCCGAACGCGACACCGGTGGCCGCGGCGCGCGCCGCGGCCCTGGCCACCCCGCGCGACTCCGCGGTGGCGGGGGCGGCGTCCGGGGCGCTGCGGGCGGCCGCGCCGTCCGCCGGGACGGCGACGAGGGCCGACAGGACCAGGGAGCCGAGGGTCGTCAGAGCCCCGTACTTCGCGACTGCTCTCATCGTGTTCCCTTCGTACGTGCGGGGGAGCGGTCCGGCGCCCCCCTCGGAAGCCGGGGGAGCGACGGCACGACGAGGGTCGGCAGCGGGCCGGGGCTTGGCAAGGACCGGCGAGCGGTGTCGGAGGCCCGTGACCCCGATGCGCCCCGGGGCCACTCCTGGGCACCGCCCGGCGTGCGGAACGGGCGGGAGTGTGCGAAGGGGCCCGTCCGGGCGCCGGCTCAGGAGCCTCCGCCGCCTCCGCAGCTACTGCCGCCCCCGCCTCCGCCGCAACTGGAGCCGCCTCCGCAGCTACTGCCGCCTCCACCGCCGCCGCAACTGGAGCCGGAGCCGGAGTCGCCGCTTCCGCCTCCGCAGGAGCCGGCGCCGCAGCCCGACCCGGGCCCGCCGCACCCCGTCCCCGAACCGGGCTGCGCGCCGGAGCACCACCCCACGGTTCCGGCGGCCGTGTACGGCGCGGGCGAGAAGTCCCGCCCGGGGCGCAGCCCCGCCGCCGTACGCAACTGCGCCCGCAGCAGCGGGTCGGCCACCCCGGCCGGACCGTGTGCCGCGACCTGCCCGGCGGCGGACGGCGGGGCGGACGCCTGCCCGGCGAGAAAGGCGCGCAGGGCCCGCCGCCCGGCCTTCGTGACCCGGCGGCCCGCGACGGAGACGGAGACCAGGCCGACGACGGCGCCGACGACCAGGGTGGGCAGAAGGGCGAAGTTCTCGAAGCCGTCGCCCAGACCGTCGTCGTGGAAGGCGGACAGAAAGGCCACGGCGAAGGTGACGGGGACGGCCAGCAGACAGAGCACCGCCTGGAGCGTGCCCCACCGCTTCCACGGCCGGGCCCGCTCGGGACGGACCAGCAGTCCGCGCGCCGCGAGCGCGTCGCCGATCCGCTGGACGTCCGGGCCGCGCATCACCGCCAGCCGCAGCGCGTGCAGCCCGCCGTGCGGCGCCGCCGCGTGCGCGTCGAGCACCGACCGCTCGACGGGGTCCTGTGCGACCGGCCGGAGTACGGCGACGATCCCCGGGCCGCCGACCGAGATCCGGCCGTCCGCGTGCATCCCGGCGAGCGCGGCGTCCACCACCCGCCCGGGGCCGCCGCCGAGGAACGCGGCCTCCGCCCGGTCGTGGAGCGGGCCCGCGCCCTCCGCGCCCCGGCCGCGTGAACCGGCCACCCCGGAGATCAGCGTCACGGACGAGGCGACCACCGCGAGATGCGCGGCCAGTACGGGCAGGGAGGTCATCGCCCGTCACCCCCTGACCAGCGCGGCACGGGCCGCCCGGACGAGCCGCGTCACCCGGCGCGGCGGGCGCGCCCCCGCGCGCTCCTGCCACCACAGGGTGAGCCGGCGCCGGGCCGCCGGGTCCTCGGGGCGCCCCTCGATCAGCAGGGACTCGGCGAAGTCCAGCGCGTCCCTGCGGTATCCGCCGCGCATCGGCCGGTGCGCGGCGTACGCGAGGAACGCGGGCCGGAAGCCCCGGCCGAGGATTCCGGGCAGCTCGGGAGCCACCTTGGCGACGACACCGGCGCGCTTGGCGGCGAGGGCGCGGCTCTGCACACCGAGACGGCGCGGATCGAACCCCTCCGGTACGGGGGTGCCCGCGACCAGCGCCGAGAGCAGCGCGGTCTGGGCGAGCGCCAGCCGCTCCCGGGCCGCGTCGGACGGGTCGGCCGCGTCGAACGGGTCGGCCGCCTCGGACGGGTCGGCGGCGCCGGTGGGTTCCTCCGCCGCCGCGCCCGGGGCGTCCCGTACGGGAACGGCCGGACCCGGACCCCGTACCGTCGTCCCCGTCCCCGTACGCGAGCCCGTCCCCGTACGCGACCCCGCGGCCTCCAGCGTCTCGCGTATCAGCGCCAGTTCGCCCGCCAGCTCCGCCGCGGGCGGGAAGTCGTCGTCCCGCTCCAGCAGGACGCCCGGCGGCGCCACCCGGGAGCGCAGCTCCGTGAGGATGTCCAGGACGGGCCGGGTGACCGGGTGGGCGTGGGTGTCGTGCCAGACGCCGTCGCGCTCGATCCCGCCCGCGACATGGACGTACGCGATGGCCTCGACCGGGAGTTCGTCCAGCGCCTTCGCCGGGTCCTCGCCGCGGTTCACCTGGTTGGTGTGGAGATTGGCGACATCGATGAGCAGCCGGACCCCGGTGCGCTCGACCAGTTCGGCGAGGAACTGCCCCTCGCTCATCTCCTCGTCCGGCCACGAGATCAGGGCGGCGATGTTCTCCACGGCGAGCGGCACGGGCAGCGCGTCCTGCGCGATCCGTACGTTCTCGCAGAGCACCCGCAGCGCGTCGCGGGTGCGCGGCACCGGCAGCAGATGGCCCGCTTCGAGCACCGGGGACGCGGTGCGCGGACCTCCGGCCCGTACGAACGCGATGTGCTCGGTGACCAGGGGGGAGCCCAGGGCCCCGGCGCGCTCCGCGAGATCCGCCAGCCGTCCCGGATCGGGCCGGTCGGCGCCGCCGAGTCCGAGCGAGACGCCGTGCGGCACGACGGTGACGCCGCGCTCGCGCAGCCGTACCAGCGACGCGGGGAGATGGCCCGCGCACAGGTTCTCCGCGACGGCCTCGACCCAGTCGACCCCGGGCAGGGCCTCCACCGTGTCGGCGATCTCCGGACGCCAGCCGATACCGGTGCCCAGACGTGGTGTGTCGTTCATGGTCTCCCCCTGTCGCGGACTCCTCCGTGCGCGGTCCCGCTCGCGGTCGTGTGAGGGTCATGGCCCCGGGAACGCCACGGCGAATCCTGGACGGAGGACGTTCAGAGGTTGATTTGAGGTTCCCCGCCCCGCGCTGCGGGACCGGTCTCCCGTACGGCACAGCACGGTGCCTCCCCCGCCGGTGTGCGGGGGAGGCACCGTGTCACATGGGTGGCGGGCCGCCCGGGGTCAGCTCGCGTCCGGGGCCGGGCGGTTGGTGTTGATCGAGGTCGGGGCGCCGGGCCCGGTGGAGGGCTCGGAGGTCACCGTGGCGTCGGGGCCCGGCTCCACCGGGTCCGCGGCGGGGGGCAGGTTGCCGTTCGGGGGCGGCGGGCCGGTGGGGCTGGCGGTCACGGTGCCGGCGAACTCGTTGGCGATCGCGTCGAAGTCGACCATGCCGGTGGCCTCCAGCATGGTGATGTGGTCGAGGACGGTGATGTTGGCGTCGCTGGCGAGCTGGCGGATCAGGGTGTTCCTGGTGGTGTGCCGTACCTGCGCGATCAGGGCGAAGACCTTGCCGTGCGCGTTGCGCAGCAGGTTGGCGAACTTCTGCTCGTACTCCTGCCCGGTGGCCGCCGACAGCTCCCTGAGCCAGCCCTGCTGCTGCTCGTTGGGCTGGTTGGGCAGCTCGACACCGAGCTTCGCCGCCACGTCGCGGGACCGTCTGTCGAGGTCCGTGTGGCCCACGACGAGGTGGTCGCCGCACTCCTTGATCGCCTTGGTGGGCGCGCGTTCGAGGGCCTGCTGCCCGGCGGGCAGCTCCCAGAGCCCCGCCAGCCTGACCTTGACCAGGAAGTCACGGTCGGTGGCGGTCAGCGGACCCCACTGGGTGGATACCGACGACGCGTTGATGTTGGCCTGCCCGGTCCCGGAACGGTCGGCGTACGACCACACGGGGAAGGCCAGTGCCGCCACTGTGGCGACCAATGCCGCGATGATGAGCGCCGAACCGTTGATACGTCGCAACAATGTGCTGCCTCCCGAACCGAAAACTGACACCGCTGAACCGACCGCTGAGAGCGCGGCTGTTCAACCCGCGTGGCGGTACGGAGGAATACGCACGGCGGACCGGATGTGTTCAACGCGGTCGCGATCGATGATCGTCGGCCGTGCGCGGGTCCCTCCGGGGCGCCGGATCAACGGCGCAGCGCCGGGTGGTCGGCGACCACCGTGCACGATCCCGCGGCGATCTCCGTGAACCCGGCGTCGCGGACCACCGGCAGCCCGGCGGCGGTGAGCCGGCGCCAGTGCGCGGCGTCCGCGGTACGGACCGAGAGCGGGAAGCCCGCGTCGCGCCAGGCCGCGCGGTCCGTCTCCGACAGCTCCCACCAGGCGAGTTGGGCGCCGTGCCCGGCCTGGGCCATCGCCTTGCCCGCCGACATGGCGAGGTCGGGGCTCAGCCACAGCACCGGGTGCGCCGGGTCGGCCGGGGGCGGCGGCGCGGGGTCGTCCAGGTCGGTGCCGGAGACCTGGAGCTTGGCCAGCTCCTTGGGCCAGCCGTCGAGCGGGACCGGCGGGAAGACCCGTACCTCGGCGACGGACGGCGGCGTCGAGGTCTCCGGGACCTCCGGGACCTCGTCCGTGGCGGTCCGCTCCGGCGTCGGCGGGCCGCTCCCCGTGACCGTGATCCCGGGGAGCGCGCCGGCACGGCGCCACTCCGCGCCGCGCGCCCGCCGCACCACCTTGCGGATCCGGGCGTCCTGCCAGTCGCGTACCGCCCGCGCCCACTCGCCCTCCTCCGCGCCCTCGCCCAGGGCCCGTTCGTCGGCGAGCAGGGTGAGCACCGCGCGGGCCGCCGTCTCCAGCGCGTCGGTACGGGCCGGGGGCGCGGCCTTCTCGATCCGGACCACCAGCGGCAGTACGTACTGCGGGGCCTCGTCACGGGCGGCCGGCTCGTGCCGGAAGGGACTGTCCACGGGGGTGTTCCCGTTGCTCTCGCTGCTCACGGGGCCAGTCTGCCAGCCGTCGCGCCCCGGGCGGCCCGCGGATTTCCTGGCCGGACCTCTCTTGGCGGAAGGCACCGGTCCGGGCGACGATGCACGGCATGAAGAGCGACCTTTTCTCCACGGAACACATGGCACAGCCGGCCACCGCGCCCGGGATGACCCTCCAGAACTCCAAGTCGATCAAGTACGTCGTCCACGGCGAGATGTACGCGCGGCAGGGGGCGATGGTCGCCTACCGCGGCTCGCTGGAGTTCGAGCGCAAGGGGCAGGGGCTCGGCGGGCTCCTCAAGCGGGCGGTCACCGGTGAGGGGCTGCCGCTCATGACGGTGAAGGGGCAGGGCGAGGTGTGGCTCGCCCAGGAGGCGGCCCACTGCTTCATCGTCGAGGTGGAGCAGGGCGACGCCCTCACCATCAACGGCCGCAACGTGCTCTGCTTCGATCCGACCCTCGGCTACGAGATAAAGACGGTGAAGGGCGCGGGGATGACCGGCGGCGGTCTCTTCAACAGTGTCTTCACCGGACACGGCAGGCTCGGCATCATCTGTGAGGGCGATCCCATCGTGATTCCCGTCACGGCACAGGCCCCGGTGTACGTCGACACGGACGCCGTCGTCGGCTGGAGCGCACAACTCGGTACATCCCTGCATCGTTCCCAGTCCGTGGGCTCGATGATCCGCGGCGGATCCGGCGAGGCCGTCCAACTGATGCTCCAGGGCGAGGGGTTCGTGATCGTACGACCGAGCGAGGCGTCTCCTCAGAAGCACACCGCGCACTGACGCGAGCTGAGATCATGCCCGGATGAACCTCCAAGGTGTGGGCCGCCGTTACGGCCTCCGCGGGCCCTGGGTACTGCGCGGGGTCGATCTCGAACTCCCCCCGGGCGGCGGCCTGGTCCGGGTCGAAGGCGAGAACGGCAGCGGGAAATCGACCCTGTTGAGGCTGATCGCCGGTATCGACACGCCGACCGAGGGCCGTATCGGCGGCCGTCCGCGCACGGCGTACGTGCCCGAGCGCTTCCCCGTCGAGCTGCCCTTCACCGCCGCCGGGTATCTGATGCACCTCGGCCGGATCCACGGGGTGCGGCGCGATGTCGCGGCGGCCCGAGCCGTCGAGTGGCTGGAGCGGTTCGGGGCGCCGGAGCACGCCCGTACACCGATGGCCGAGCTGTCCAAGGGCACCAGCCAGAAGGTCGCGGTGGCGCAGGCGCTGCTGGCCGAGCCCGAGCTGCTGGTCCTCGACGAGGCGTGGACGGGGCTGGACACGGCGGCCCGCGGCGAGCTGGACCGGGCGGTCGCCGAGCGGGTCGCCGCGGGCGCCACGGTCGTCTTCGTCGACCACGACCCGCGCCGGTCGGCCGGGCCGTCCGACGTGCTGTACGGGGTGGTGGACGGCGCCGTGGTCTCCCGTACCGAGAGCGCGCTCCCCGCCGAGGACCCGGACGGGGAGCCCGGCGCGGTGGTACGGATCCTCGCCGAGGGGCCACCGGACGCCCCGCTGGACGAGGAGGCGGCGGCGGAGCTGCCCGGGGCTCCGGCCTACGACCTGGCCGCCGAGGACGGTGCCGTCCTGCTGACGGTGGCGGCGGAGCACTCCGACGCGCTGCTGCGCACGCTGCTCACCGCCGGCCCGCCCTGGCACATCAGGGAGGTGGGGGAGGCCGCCCCGCCGGCCGTTTCCGGCCGACCCGCCGCGTCGGCCGCTTCCGGAACGCCCGCCGCCCGGTCCGGGTCCGCCGCCACCGAGAGGGAGCGTCTCTCCTCATGACCGGAGTGCTCAACTACCAGATAGCCCTGCTGCTGCGCTCGCAGCGCTGGCTGCCGCCGCTCCTGCTGTACGGGATCTTCCTCGTCGTCGGGGTGCAGGCCGGGCAGCCGATCCTGGACTCGCTCGGATACGCGGCGGCGGCCCTGCTGCCCGTCACGGCCTGGCTGGTGCGGATCTGCGTCACCCAGGAACCGGCGGCCTCCCGCGCGGTCGTCGGCGCGGCGGCCGGGGCGCGCCGGGCGCATCTCGCCGCACTGCTGGCCGCCGTGGCCGTCGCGGGCGCCATCGGGGCGGCGGGCACGGTGCTCGTCATCCTGATCAGCGAACCGAAGAACGCGAACTTCACGGTCGACGTGGACGTGGTGTCCGCCGGTACGGCGGGGCTGCTCGCCGCGCTGGTCTGTCTGCTGGTCGGCGCCGCCGTCGGCGCGCTCTGCAACAGGCCGCTGCTGCGGGCCCGTGGCTGGTCGATCGCCGCCACGACGGTGGTCTCGCTGGCCGCGCTGGTGATCGCGGGGTCCCCGGCGCGGTACGCGGTCACGGGCCTGGTGACCGGCTCGCTGACCGGCGAGGCCGCGCCGCCGGGCCCCGAGCTGGTGGCGGCCCTGCTGGTGGCGGGTGTGGCGGCGGCGGTGGCATGCGTGATCGGCACCCGGCGGGACGGCTGAGCGGGCCGGCCGCCTCCGCGGAACGGCCGGGCCCAGTAGGCTCGGCCGTATGAGCGAGCGGACAAGCGGGCGGACGGCCGGGGAACCGGAGGGGACGGCGTACGCGGACTGCGTGCTGTGCGGGGAGCCGACCGAGCACCCGGAGACGGTCAGGGGCGCCACCCTCTGCCCGGTCTGCGAGTGGCAGGAGGCCCAGCGCACGGCCTGCTCGGGCTGACGACCCCTGACCGGGACCACGGCCGGTACCACCGCCGGGCCTCCCCGTCCCTCAGTGCGCCATCAGCTCCGACACCCGGACGAAGCGGTAGCCGCGCTCCCGCAGCTCCGGCACGATCCGGCGCACCGCGTCCTCCGTCACCGGCGCCGCGCTGCGCGTGCAGTGCATCACCACCAGTGAGCCGGGCTTCACGTCCGCCAGTACCTGGTCGGCGACGGCGTCCGCGTCAGTGGCGAAGGCGTCCCCGCTGACGACGTCCCACTGGACGGCCGTCACCTTCTCCGGGGCGAGCGCGCGCAGCGCCGCCTTGTCGTAACAGCCGCCGGGGAAGCGGAAGTACGGCACCACGTTGCGCGCCCCCGCCGTACGGAACGCCGTGAAGGCCCGCCGGACGTCCTCGGCCATCCGCTCCTTGCCGACGACCGGCAGCCCGTAGCAGTCGGCGGTGAAGGCGTAGTGGCTGTACGAGTGGTTGGCGATCTCGAAGAGCGGGTCCGTGCCGATCGACTTCGCCTGGGTCGGGTACTCCTCGGCCCAGCGCCCCGTCATGAAGACGGTCGAGGGCACTTCGAGCCGGCGCAGCAGCGCGATCAGCGAGGGGTTGTCGAAGCGCTCGCCGCGCGCGGCCCGCGGTCCCTGGTCGGCCGTCATGTCGGCGTCGAAGGTGAGGGCCACGGTCTTCCCGGCGGCGGGGGCGCCGCGCTGGAAGACCGGGGTCAGGCCGTCGGGCCCCGGGACCATGGTGGGCGGGCCCTTGGCCGTGGCGGGGCCGGGCGTCGCGGTGTGCGGGGAGGGGGAGACGGCGGCGGCGGGCCCGGCGGCGGCGCGGCCGGCGTCCGCGCACCCGGAGAGGGCGGCGCCGAGCAGACCGAGCGTCCCGAGGGCGCCGACGGCGGTGCGCGTGCGTACATATCTGGTCACAGGCGGAAAATATATGATGATCTACCTGGAATCGGTGTACGGCACTCGCGCCCGCGGAAGTCGCGTGTCGGCTCCAGGGGGCGGGGACCCGATCGGCCCCGCGGGATCACCGGCCCGGCGGGTCCTTCGCCAGCAGCCGCGCGCGGCTCTCCGCCACGTCGAAGTCGCCCGCCGGATACTCCGGGGCCAGCGCGTCCAGGTGTTCGAGCAGCAGCGTACTGATCGCCCAGTTGCGGTACCACTTGCGGTCCGACGGGACGACGTACCAGGGCGCCGCCCGGGTGGAGCAGCGCCGCAGCGCCAGCTCGTACGCCTCCTGGTAGGCGGGCCACAGCGCCCGGTCGGCGATGTCGGACGGCTGGAACTTCCAGTGCTTGTCCGGGTTGTCCAGCCGGGCCAGGAGCCGGTCGCGCTGCTCCTCGTAGCCGATGTGCAGGAAGACCTTCACGATCGTCGTCCCGGCGTCCGTCAGCTCCCGTTCGAAGTGGTTGATCTGCTCGTACCGGTCGGCGAGCTCCCGGTGGGAGGCGAGCGCGCGGACCCGGGCGATCAGGACGTCCTCGTAGTGCGAACGGTCGAAGATGCCGATCTCGCCGGGCTCGGGCAGCGCCCGCCGGATCCGCCAGAGGAACGGATGGCTCCGCTCCCGCGGCGTCGGTGTCTTGAACGCCCTGATCCGGCAGCCGGACGGGTTGAACAGCCCGATCACATGCTTGACCGTGCCGCCCTTGCCGCTGGTGTCCATGCCCTGGAGGACCAGCAGCACGCGCCGGGTGTCGCCCGCCGTGGAGGAGGCGTACAGCCGGTCCTGGAGACCGGTCAGGCGGCCGGCCAGCGCCCCCAGGGCCGCCCGGCCCGCCGCCTTGTCCGCCGGGCCGCCCGGGGTCGCCCTCGTGTCGTACCCGGAGAGGTCGACCGCGGCGCCCTCGGGCACGCGCAGCAGCTCACGCAGGTCCGGCGCCGCTCCCCGCCGCTCTCCCCGCTTCCCGCCCTTCGTGGCCACCGCGCACCCCTTCCGCTCGGTCGGCCCCGTACGGAAGGGCCCTCACCCGAGGATGCGACGGACCGGCGCGCCCTGCGACCGCTGGTGCTGTCGCGGGGCGCGCCGTCACGGGCGTACGGACGGGTCAGTGCCAGGGGCCCGTCACCGCGAACGTCGTCCCCGGCGTGTAGCAGTTCACGTACATCGTGGAGCCGTTCGGCGAGAACGTCACCCCGGCGAACTCGCCCCACTCCGGATCCTCCGGGGTGCCCACGTTGTTGGCCCCCCGCGCCATCGCGTACACCTCGCCCCGGCGCGTCACCCCGAACACGTGCTGCGCGCCCCCGCCGTCCTCGCACACCATCAGGCCGCCGCCCGGCGCCAGACAGATGTTGTCGGGGGACTCGCCGGGCAGTTGGATGTCCGTGTCCGGGCCGAAGACGATCACCAGCGTGAGCCGGCGCCGCTGCGGCTCGTACTTCCAGACCTGCCCGTAGTGGTCGCCCGCCGAGCCGTCCGCGCTGTGCGCGAAGCTGGACACGAAGTAGACCGACCGGTCGCCCCAGTAACAGCCCTCCAGCTTCTGCGCGTGGGTGATGCCCCCGGCGCCGAAGTCCTGGAAGCGGATCGGGGTCTCCCGCGCCAGCGGGTCCGGTACGGGGACCCACTCGATCCGGTCGAAGGTCGCGCCGGTCTCCGTGACCGTGGACAGGTCGGGCACCCCCGGCACCCGCATGGCCTCCAGCGCCCCGCCCGCGCGCAGCGAGCCGGTACCGCCGCGCGGTTTCTCGGGGAGGAAGCGGTAGAAGAGCCCGAACGGCTTCTCGAACGCGTCCTCCGTCTCGTACACGACGCCGGTGCCGGGGTCGATCGCCACCGCCTCGTGCTGGAAGCGGCCCATGGCGGTCAGCGGTACGGCTCCGGTACGGCGCGGATCCGCGCCGTCGACCTCGAAGATGAAGCCGTGGTCCTTGGTGTAGCCGTTGGTGCCTGCGCGGTCCTCGGTCTCCTCGCAGGTCAGCCAGGTGCCCCAGGGGGTGGGACCGCCCGCGCAGTTGACGGCGGTCCCGGCGATGGCGACCCGCTCACCGAGGACGTTGTCGCGCCCGTCGAGTTCGAGCGCCGTACAGCCGCCCTTGCCCGCCGGGTCGTAGGTGAGACCGTCGACGGTCGGTACGCCGATCCGCGCCGTGACGCGGTTCTCGTGGTTGCGTACGAGATGGACCCGGCCGCGACGGCCCGCGAAGGCGGCCATTCCGTCGTGGTTGCTGGGCACCCGGCCCTCGCCGGAGCGGAGCGGGTCGCCCTCCCGGGAGAGGACCTTGTAGCGGAAGCCCTTCGGCAGATCGAGCAGGCCGTTCGGGTCGGGGACCAGGGGGCCGTAGCCACCCCGGCCCATGGTCCGTGCCGCGGCCGTACCGGTGAACAGCTCCGATACGGCTCCGGAGAAGACGATGCCCGCGGCGGTGGCACCGCTGCGGGCGAGGATCTGACGTCGTGTTGCGGACATGAGGCAACTCCCTGCTGGCGGACAGGAGACGTGACCCGCATGTGTGTATCACGTGTCCATGGGACACGTGAACCATGCGGGTCACCGCGAGCCTCTGGTGTCGCGTGGGGCGCCGCCGTCAGGCGAGCGAGGCGCTCAGCGTGATGGTCGTCCCCGTCAGGGCCTGGCTGACCGGGCAGTTCGCCTTGGCGTCGGCGGCCGCGGCCTGGAAGGCGTCCTCGTCCAGACCCGGGACCTCGCCCACCACGGTGAGGTGGATGCCGGTGATGCCCTCACCCGGCTGGAAGGTGACGTCGGCCTTGGTGCTCAGCTTGGTGGGCGGGGTGCCCGCGCCGGTCAGACCGTGCGACAGCGCCATGGAGAAGCAGCTCGAATGGGCGGCCGCGATCAGCTCTTCCGGGCTGGTCTTCCCATTGGCCTGCTCGGCGCGCGACGGCCAGGACACGGCCTGCTCGGGGATGCCGGAGGAGTCGAAGGTGACGGTGCCCGAACCCTTGAGCAGTTCGCCTTCCCAGTCCGTGTGTGCGGTGCGAACGGTAGCCATGATGGTTCCTTCCGATGGTCAACGGAGGTGCGGGGCGGTCACGGGGGCCGACCGCCCCGGCACGGGGGTTTGCGGCCCCCAAAGCCCCCAACCTACTGGAACCTACGGGGTGACCAGCCCCTTCGCGTCCCTCGCCAGCGCGGTGAGACGGGAGATCGCCCGGAAGTACTTCTTCCGATAGCCGCCGTTCAGCATCTCGTCGCTGAACAGCCGGTCGAACGGCACCCCGGAGGCGAGCACCGGCACCTCCCGGTCGTACAGCCGGTCGGCGAGGACCACGAGCCGCAGCGCCGTCGACTGGTCGGGCACCGGGACCACATCCGTGAGACAGACGGCCCGCACCCCCTCCGTGAGCGCCCCGTACCGGCTCGGGTGGACCGAGGCCAGATGGTCGAGCAGCCCGGGGAAGTCGTCCAGGCTGGCGCCCTCGGTGGCGTACGCGGCCCGGGTCACGGCCTCGTCCGAGTACGGGGCGGGCGCCTCCGGCAGACCCCGGTGGCGGTAGTCCTCGCCGTCGATGCGCAGGGGCCGGAACTGGGCGGAGAGCCCCTGGATCTCCCGGAGGAAGTCGGCGGCGGCGAAACGCCCCTCGCCCAGCTTTCCCGGCAGCGTGTTGGACGTCGCGGCCAGCGCCACGCCCCGCTCGACCAGCCGGCCGAGCAGACTGGAGACGAGGACGGTGTCGCCCGGGTCGTCGAGTTCGAACTCGTCGATGCACAGGAGCCGGTGGCCGCCGAGGGTCTGCACGGTCTGCTGGAAGCCGAGCGCGCCGACGAGGTTCGTCAGCTCCACGAACGTGCCGAACGCCTTCAGCTCGGGCGGCGCCGGGGTGGCGTGCCAGAGCGAGGCCAGCAGATGCGTCTTGCCGACGCCGTACCCGCCGTCCAGATAGACCCCGCGCGGTCCCGTGGGGGCCTGCGGCTTCCGCGCGAACCAGCGGCGCATCCCGCCGCCCGGGGCCCCGGGACCCCCGACGCGGTGCGCGCCGCCGAGCCCCGCGGCGAAGGCGTCCAGGACGGTCACGGCCTCGGACTGGCTCGGCTGGTTCGGGTCGGGCACGTACGTGTCGAAACGTACGGAGTCGAAGCGGGGCGGCGGCACCATCTCCGCGACCAGCAGGTCGGCGGGGACGCGCGGCTCGCGGGCGCGGAGGGAGAGAGGCGTCGCCCCGGCGGTCGAGGCGTGGCCGGAGGCGGTGGTGGAGGACGACACAACTCCTCACTCTATGCTCCGTGCCAGACTGCTGGACATGCGACGCCTGTTCCCTGTGACCGATCAGACAGCGCCCGGCACCCCCGCTGACCTCGCGTTCGGCGCCGAGGCGGAGGGGCGGGAGTGGAGCCTCGACGAGCTGGCCGAGGCGTACGCCTACCCGGAGCGCGCACCGGGCGGGGAGCCGGAGGCCGGCCAGGTCTGGCTGCGCGCCAACATGGTCTCCACCCTGGACGGCGCCGCCCAGCACGACGGACTGTCGCACGCCCTCTCCTCCGACGCCGACATGCGGATCTTCGGCACGCTGCGCGGGCTCGCCGACGCGGTGGTGGTGGGGGCGGAAACGGTTCGGCGCGAGGGGTACCGGCCGGCCCGCGCCCGGGAGGCGTTCGCCGCGCGGCGCGCCGCCGCGGGCCAGCCGCCCGCGGCCACGATCGCCGTCGTCACCGCGAGCCTGGACCTGGACCTGTCGGCGCCGCTGTTCACCGCGCCCTCCGTCCCGACGCTCGTCCTGACCGGCGCCGCCGCGCCCCGTGACCGGGTCCTGGCCGCCGAGGAGGCGGGCGCGGTGGTGATCGTCGCGGGGGAGGGCGCCGCGGTGGACCCCGTACGCGCCGTACGCGCCCTCGCGGAGCGCGGCCTGGCCCGGCTGCTCACCGAGGGCGGCCCGAGGCTGCTGGGCCAGTTCGTGGCGGCGGGCGTCCTGGACGAGCTGTGTCTGACCCTCTCCCCGACGCTCACCGCGGGGGACGCGCAGCGCGTCGCGGGCGGTCCGGGCGTCGCCGTACCGGAGCGGTTCGCGCTGGCGTCCCTGCTGGAGCAGGACGGCTTCCTCTTCACCCGGTACCGGCGCGTCCGACAATGAGCGGAATTCACCGTTCCGGTTAGCTTCCGCTGGGCAGACTTATTCTCAGAGCCCGTGCGGGCACGGGGAAGGATGGTTTCCGCAGCGGGCCCGAGGGCCGGTGCGCCAAGTGGCCGGGTCGGACTCAGCGGAACAGCTCAGTGGAACAGCTCAGTGGAACAGAAGGGCGCCTGTCGTGTTCACAAGCGTATTGATGATCGAGAAGCCCCTGACGCCGGAGGACGTGGAGTTCGTCACCACCCTCCACGGTGACGAGGCGGTCTCCTTCGTGGTGCTCATGCAACCCCGCGGCGACCAGGCGGACGTCCTGCTGCGCGCCATCGACGACGTCGCGATCGGCGAGCTGCGGGACGCGGCGCGCGAGGGCGACCAGCCGGAGGGCACGGCCGCCAGACAGCCGGCCGAACTGGCGCTCGAACACTCCCTGCGGGCGCTGCGCGCGGCGGGGTCCCGGGCGGTGGGCCAGGTGGTCGAGGAACACCCGCTGGACCTGCTCAGGACCGTCGTGGAGGAGTCGGCCGCCGACGAGGTGATCGTGCTGACCGAACCGCACTACGTGGAGGAGTTCTTCCACCGGGACTGGGCCTCCCGGGCCCGTCACAAGGTCGGCGTACCGGTGCTCAAACTCTTCGCCCACAGCGAATAGGGTGAATCGACGGCACCGGCACCTGTGAACGTACTCTGTCGGTCCTGCCCAGCACCCCGCTCGCACCTTGGGAGAGACACGTATGGCACCCGGTACCGGTATCCCCGTCGCCATGGAACGGCCGCACTTCATCGGTATCGGCGGCGCCGGGATGTCGGGCATCGCGAAGATCCTCGCCCAGCGCGGGGCGAAGGTCGCGGGCAGCGACGCGAAGGAGTCGGAGACCGCTCAGGCGCTGCGGGCGCTGGGGGCCACCGTGCACATCGGCCACGCCGCGCACCACCTCGCGGACGACGCCTCCTGCGTGGTCGTCTCCAGCGCCATCCGGGCCGACAACCCGGAGCTGGCCCGCGCCGCCGAGCTGTCGGTGCCCGTGGTGCACCGCTCCGACGCGCTCGCCTCGCTGATGGGCGGCGGTCTGCGGCCGATCGCGGTCGCCGGCACCCACGGCAAGACGACCACGACGTCCATGCTGGCCGTCGCCCTCACCGAGCTGGGCCTCGACCCGTCGTACGCGATCGGCGGCGACCTGGCGGGCCCCGGCACCAACGCCCGGCACGGCGGCGGGGAGATCTTCGTCGCCGAGGCGGACGAGAGCGACCGCAGCTTCCAGAAGTACGACCCCGAGGTCGCGATCGTCCTCAACGTCGAGCTGGACCACCACGCCAACTACGCGTCGATGGACGAGATCTACGAGTCCTTCGAGACCTTCGTCGGCAAGATCGTCCCGGGCGGCACCCTGGTGGTCTCCGCGGACCAGGCGGGCGCCGTGGAGCTGACCGCACGGGTCCGCGACCTCGCCACGGTCAAGGTCGTCACCTACGGCGAGGCCGACGGCGCCGACGTACGGGTCCACAAGATCACCGCACGGGGTCTGACCAGCGAGGTCACGGTCCTGCTCGGCGGCCGTCTGCTCACCTTCACGGTCTCCGTGCCCGGCCGCCACTACGCCCTCAACGCGGTCGCGGCCCTCGCGGCGGGCGTCGCCCTCGGTATCCCCGCGCACAACCTCGCCTCGGCGCTCGGCACGTACACCGGGGTCAAGCGGCGTCTCCAGCTCAAGGGCGAGGCCGCGGGCGTGCAGGTCATCGACTCGTACGCGCACCACCCCACCGAGATGACCGCCGACCTGGAGGCGATGCGCGCGGCGGCGGAGCCCGGCTCCCGGCTGCTGGTCGTCTTCCAGCCGCACCTGTTCTCCCGTACACAGGAGCTGAGCACCGAGATGGGCCAGGCGCTCGCCCTCGCCGACGCCTCGCTCGTCCTCGACATCTATCCGGCCCGCGAGGACCCGGTCCCCGGCGTCACCAGCGACCTGATCGTCCGCGCCGCGCAGACGGCGGGCGCCGCGGTCACCGCCGTCCACGACAAGGACGCGGTCGCGGACGCGGTGGCGGGAATGGCGGGCCCCGGTGATCTCGTTCTCACCATGGGCGCGGGCGACGTCACGGACCTCGGCCCGCGGATCCTGGACCGCCTGGCCCGCTGACCCACCCGTACGGTCGGCCGGGCGGACCCGAAGACCCAGAGAAGGCGAGAGTCATGGCGTACGAGATCGACAAGCCGGACGAGCAGTGGCGCGCGGAGCTGACGCCCGCGGAGTACAAGGTGCTCCGCGAGGCCGGCACCGAGCCCGCCTTCGTCGGCGAGTACACGGACACGAAGACGACCGGCGTCTACTCCTGTCGCGCGTGCGGCGCGGACCTCTTCCGCTCCGACACGAAGTTCGAGTCGCACTGCGGCTGGCCGTCCTTCTACGACCCGAAGGACACGGACGCGGTCGAGCTGATCGAGGACCGCTCGCACGGCATGGTCCGGGTCGAGGTGCGGTGCGCGCGCTGCGGCTCGCACCTGGGCCATGTCTTCGAGGGGGAGGGCTACCCGACCCCGACGGACCAGCGGTACTGCATCAACTCGATCTCGCTGCGGCTGGCGCCCGCCGAGGACTGAGCCGAGCGGGCCCCCGGGGGGGGGGGGGGGGGGGCCCGCGCGCGCGGGGGGGGGCGCGCGGCAGCAAGTGACGCGCGCCCGCCCCCGCCGCCGGGCGCCCG
>NZ_JBHZDA010000003.1:63107-124021 GCF_042755665.1 Streptomyces sp. NPDC059142 | reverse complement strand
TGTTTTATACACCCCCGCGGCGTACGGCCCCCCGCCGACCCCGTTTCAGCGCTGCCGGCCCAGCGAGCCGAGACGGCGCCCCAGCCTGCTGAGGGTGCCCGGCCGGTTCCAGGCGCGGAACTCCTCGGCCCGGTGGGCCCCCTCCTGTTCGAGCCGCCGCTCGACGGCGGCGAGGTCCGCGTCGGGCAGCGCGCGGACCGCCGGACGCAGCACCTTGTCGCGGAGCGCCGTACGCGTCCTGTCCCACTCCGCGCTCGCGCCCGGGAGCGAACTCCAGGCGACGAAGCAGTGCGCCGCGTAGGCGGGGGACGTGCGCAGCAGATCGGCCACCCCGGGCTCCTGGGCCGCCGTCGCGTACGCGGTGAGCAGGGCGGGCTCGCCGCAGTGGATCAGGGTGTACAGCTCGCCCTCCGGCCGCTCCGGCGAGTGCAGTTGACGCCCCAGGGTGACGAACAGCCGCTCCAGCAGGGCGGGTTCCACCGGCTCGGCATCGGCCCGCAGCGACAACGCCCTTTCCGTCCACGGCGGTTCGGCCCGCCCCGCGCCGAGGTCGCGCAGGAAGTCCAGGAGCAGCAGCGCGCCCCGGACGCGCGGCTCCAGCCGGTCGGGGAAGCAGCGCAGCAGATCGTGCGCGAGGTCCGGCGCGTCCGGGTCGTCGGCGGGGCTGTCGAGCGCCGCCCCGACGAGCGTGGTCCAGGTGCCCGCCGACCGGTGCGCGTCCGACCCCGTCTCGCCGAGCAGCCGCCGCGCCTCGCCGGCGGTCGGCGCGCCGCCGTCCCACACCAGCCGTACCGCCGTCCGCAGCACGAGGGGATCGGTGAACGCCGAGACACCGCCCGCCCGCAGCGCGGCGTGCAGCGCCGTCAGACCGTCGCCGCCGGGCTCCGCCGTCCAGGGCGCGCCCGCGCACATCCGCAGATGCGGCAGCGTCTGCACCCCGCCGAGGGGGAGCGCGACCGACGCCAGCAGCCGCGCGGCGGCGGCGGGATCGTCGGCGGCGTGCGCGTCGAGCGCGCCGAGCAGGGCGGTACGCAGCTCGAAGTGGTCGTCCAGCACGGTACGGACCGCCGGGACGCGCGCCGTGTCCGGATCGGCGGAGAGGGCGCGCGCCAGCCGGGTGGCGAGAGCGGGCAGCAGCTCCGTACAGTCCACGCCGAGGATGCCCGCGACCCGCAGCAGCTCGACCGGACGGGCGATGCCGCCCACCGTGTCGTCGGCGATGCCCGCGAGGAGGCCGGGGGACAGCTCGGCCGCCAGCCGCTGCTTCACGTCCTCGGGGAGCGCCGACAACTCCGCCTCGGGGAGCGGTTCGTGGGGCGCCTGCTCCATCCCGACGGCCGTGGTCAGCACGAGCGCGCCGAGGGTGTGGAGCGTGGCGTCCGTACGGTCGTCGCCCGGACCGACCGGTCGGGCCCGGCCGCCGAGTGCGGTGAACAGCCGTGCCAGGGCGGCGCGTTCGGCCTCCGTGCGAGGGTCGTCGACCGGGGCGGCGAGCGCTTCGACGAGCCGGTGCAGCGGCTCGGAACTCACCGCGCGCACCTGCTCGGCCGCCCATGTGGCCGCCTCCGTACGGCCGTCCGCGCCCAGGGTGACCTCCGCGCAGAGCGCGGCGAAGGCCAGCGCGCCGGGGGAGAGGACACCGCCTGGCAGCGTGGCCGCCTCCGTGAACACCTCCGGCGCCCTGGCGAGCCAGAGGCGCGCGGCGATCCCGCCCCAGACGTGGGGGACATGGTCCCCCTCGGGCGACGCGGGCGGGGCGGGCGCCACCGGCGCGGGCGGACGGCCGGTGCAGTCGAGCACCCGGCTGCGCGGATCCGGCCCGGCCCCCTCCCGGGAGCCGTCCGGGAGTACCGCTCCCAGGAGTGCGCCGTCCGGGAGTGCGCCGACGATCTGCTGGCGGGCCTCCAGGGGGCGGTGGGTGTAGGTGGTGAAGGTCAGCGGCTCGGCGTGCTCGCGCGGCAGGACGGCACAGGCCAGCGCGATCCACTGGGCGACATCGGCGCTGCTGCGTTCCACGAGGACGAGCCGCGCGGGTGCGCCCGTGGCGGCCTGCTCCCGCAGCCCGGCGAAGAACGGTGCGAGCCAGGGGGCGCGCGCGGCGGCGAACCCGGCCAGTACGTCCCGGCCGAAGAGTCCCAGCGGGGGCAGGTCCTCCAGCGGCGCCGGAGCCCCGCTCCCCGGTACGGAGGCCGCCCAGCGCACCGAGTTCCAGGCGGAGATCGGCAGACCGCCGCCGGGCAGCCCGGTGCCCGCGGGCAGCAGGACGGCATGGGTGTGGGAGACCGTGGCGCCCGTCCCTGTCTCTGTGCCTGCCCCTGTGCCTGTGTCCGTGCCCGCTCCCGTGCCGGTACCTGTCGCGGTACGGACCGTACGGGCCAGGAGCCGGCTGCCGTCCGAGAGCACGCTGTGGCTGAACGCCTGCGGGAACGCGGCGAGTTCGCCGGTCGTGGGGTGCGGCGGGGCGCCCTCGGGCGGCTCGTACCCGATCAGCCCCTCCACCTCGTCCAGCAGCGGCCGGGGTATGCCGGGGGTGACGGAGACGAAGCCGGAGCCCGGCCCGTCCTGGCCCGGTGGGGCCGAGGTGTAGTGCAACTGCGCCAGGCCCATGGGCCGGCCCCCTTCGTTCCTGGCTGGTCCGGCCCGCGCCCGCCGTGAACCCGGCCGGGGCGCGCCGGATTTCGGCAGCACGAAGGTACCGCCCCGCGGAGGCCCGCGCGCACCGCCCCCGCGACCTGGCCGGGACTACGCGGGCTGGAGCAGGTCCCAGAGGTTCCCGTACAGGTCCTCGAAGACCGCGACCGTTCCGTACGGCTCGTGGCGGGTCTCCTGGACGAAGCGGACCCCGGCGGCGGTCATCCGGGCGTGGTCGCGGGCGAAGTCGTCGGTGTACAGGAAGAAGCCGACCCGGCCGCCGGTCTGCGCTCCGATGCTCGCGCGCTGGGCCTCGTCCTTGGCGCGGCCGAGCAGCAGCCCGGTGCCCGCCCCGCCGGCGGTCCCGTCGAGCGCGCGCGGGCGGACCACGACCCAGCGGGAGCCGTCGCCGCGGTCGGTGTCCTCGACCAGTTCGAAACCGAGGGCTTCCGTGTAGTGGGCGATGGCCTTGTCGTAGTCGTCGACGACCAGGGTGACCAGAGCGATATAGGACATGGGGAGAAGTTATACGTATGACCATCCACGGGGCAAGGACGCGTGGGGCGAGGCGGCACCCAAGGCCCCGCGCACCGCGCCTGCCGCGTTGTCACAGCCGGGGACTAGCATCGGAAGTCCGAGGGATCACCCGGGGCCGGTCCCGGGATCCGTCGGGGCCCCCGACGGTCACCGGGCCCTCCGCGTTTTCCGGGGGAGCGGGCGGGACAGTTTCGACGCGGGGCGGACACGGGTGGAGGCGATGGTGGTGGGGCTGTTCCGGCGAGGGCCGAGGCGTGACGGACGTGACACGCCCCGGGACCCCGCGTTCTCGTTCTTCTCGGTGGACGAGGCCGCGCTCTTCCGCGGCCAGGTCCGTGAGGCGTTCGCCGAACACGGTCTGGAGGTCACGCTCTACGCGGACATGGTGACCGACAGCGCGGGCCGCCAGTTCGGCCTGGGCAACCTCGCGGCGGTGTGCCACAACGACGACCGCGGACCCCGCGTCTGGGGCGATCTCGCGCGCCGGCACGCGGGCATGGTGCTGCGCACGATGGACGGCCCGTCCGCGCTCGACACCCTGCCGCCCGAGCAGATCCGCGCCCAGCTCTACCCCCGGGTGATCAGCGAGGACGGCCTCGACGCCCAGACGTTCGGTTACGCGCGCTCGGTCGCCCCGGGGCTCTACGAAGTGCTCGCGCTCGATCTGCCGGAGAGCGTCATGATGCTCACCGACGAGGCGCTGGAGCCGCTGGGCGAGGTCAGGGATCTGCGGGAGCGGGCGCTGCGCAATCTGCGCGAGCTGCCCGTCGAGGGACACGAGACCGTCAAGGACAAGGGCGCCGACGGGATGCGGTTCGAGGTGGTCCTCGGCGACTCCTTCTACACCGCCAGCCGCGTCCTCGCGCTGGAGACGGTCGTCCGGCAGGTCACCGGCGAGCGGATCCCGGCGGACGGAGCGCTCGTCGCGCTGCCGTTCCGGCACCAGCTCGCCTTCCACGTCATCCGCGACCTGACGATGATCCCGTCCCTGAACGCGCTGGCGTCGTTCGCCGCCTCCGGGTACGAGGACACACCGGGCGCCATCAGCCCGTACGTCTACTGGTGGCGCGGCGGTACGCTCACGCAGCTCAGCGAGGCGGACGACGACGGCGAGGGGCTGCGGATCGTCGTCGGCGACGACTTCCAGGAGCTGCTCGAACGGCTGGATCCGGACGGGCGGATGTCACCGGAGTAGCGCCCCGAGCGCCCGTACGGAGACCGCAGGAAGAACGTACGGAGCGAAGCAGGAACGTACGGAGCCAAGGAAGAACGTACGGAGACCGAAGGAAGCAAGGAGACCCCGCATGCCCGCCGCGCCGCCGCCCGTCACCCCTCCGTCCGACGCCCCTCCCGCCGCCCCGCCGCCCTTCACCGCGGACGACTACCGCGCCAGGATGGCCCGCGCCGCCGACGCCGCGGCCGGTGCCGGCCTCGCCGGGCTGCTCGTCGCCCCCGGGCCCGACCTCGTCCATCTCACCGGCTACCGGCCGACCGCCGACACCGAGCGGCTCACCCTGCTCGTCGTCGCCGCGGGTCGCGACCCCGTCCTCGTGGTGCCCGCCCTGGAGGCGCCGGACGCCGCCCGGGCCGCCGGGGCGCCCGCGCTCACCCTGCGCGACTGGACCGACGGTACGGACCCGTACGGCGTGACGGCGCCGCTGCTCGACCCCGCGGGCCGGTTCGGCGTCAGCGACAACGCCTGGGCGATGCATCTGCTCGCGCTCCAGCGGGCCCTGCCCGGCACCTCGTACGCGGCGCTGACCGAGGCGCTGCCGATGCTGCGCGCGGTCAAGGACGCGCGGGAGCTGGAGCGGATCGCGGCGGCGGGCGCGGCGGCCGACGCCGCGTACGAGGAGATCCTGAAGGTCGAGTTCGCCGGCCGCAGGGAGACCGACGTGGCCGCCGACCTCGCCCGCCTCCTGCGGGAACACGGCCACTCCCAGGTCGACTTCACGGTCGTCGGCTCGGGACCCAACGGCGCCGATCCGCACCACGAGGCCGACGAGCGGGTCATCGACCGCGGCGACATGGTCGTCCTCGACTTCGGCGGCCTCAAGTACGGCTACGGCTCCGACACCACCCGTACCGTCCATGTCGGCGAGCCGACCGCCGAGGAGCGGCGCGTCCACGAGGTCGTACGGGCGGCGCAGCAGGCCGGGTTCGAGGCGGTGCGGCCCGGGGCCGCCTGCCAGGAGGTGGACCGGGCGGCCCGCGCGGTCATCGCGGACGCCGGGTACGGCGCGTACTTCATCCACCGCACCGGCCACGGCATCGGCGTCACCACGCACGAGCCGCCGTACATGATCGAGGGCGAGGAACGGCCGATGGTGCCGGGCATGTGCTTCTCGGTCGAGCCGGGTGTCTATCTGCCGGGGCGCTTCGGGGTCCGGATCGAGGACATCGTCACGGTCACGGAGGACAGCGGCCGCCGGCTCAACAACACCCCGCGCGAGATGGCGATCGTGGAGTAGCCGGAGAGCGGCCCCTGACCGGGACCGGTGGGGGCGCGGAGGGTGTTTCACGGCCGGGCGGGGGGTACGGGGTCCCCGGCCTCCCGAGCGGCCGCCCGGCCCCCGCCCACGCCGCGCCGCCTCCGCCGCCGAACCGGGTCCGACCTGGTCTTCCCCGGCGTGCGCTGACACCGTACTCCCCATGAGTGAAGGGGAGTTGATGGACCGGAGCATACGCACGACCGAGGATGTGCTGAGGCTGCTGGACGGCCTGTTCGCGCCGGAGGCCGACCGCTGGACGGCCGGTGGGGCCGGCTGGTGGGACGGCTTCTACGCCGACCGTTCCAAGGCGGTGCCGTTCTTCGTGGCGAAGCCCGACGAGAGCCTGGTCTCCTTCCTCGACCGGGGCCTGGTCGCACCGGGCCGCGCGCTCGATCTGGGGTGCGGACCGGGCCGTAACGCGCTGCATCTCGCCTCCCGGGGGTTCCGGGTGGACGCCGTCGACCTCTCCGCGACGGCCGTCGACTGGGCACGGGAGCGCGCCCGCGAGGCCGGCGCGGCCATCCGCTTCCACCACGGCGACGCCTTCGCCGCCGACGCGACCGTGCCGGACGGCCCGTACGACCTGATCCAGGACTCGGGCTGCTTCCACCATCTGCCGCCCCACCGGCGCGTCAGCTATCTCGCCCTGGTCGACCGGGTGCTCGCCCCCGGCGGCCATCTCGCCCTGACCTGCTTCGCCGCCGGTGAGGCGGGCATGGGCTCCGAACTCCCCGACGCGGCGTTCTACGGCGCCTCCGGGACGTCCGGGCGCCCCGGGCTGCACGGCGGGCTCGCGTACACACCGGAGGCGCTGCGCCGGATCTTCTCGGACCTCACGGAGGTCGAGCTGCGCCGCATGCGCGACGAGCCGCCCGCCTCGCCCCGCTTCGGCGAGCCCTTCCTCTGGACGGCCCTGTTCCGCCGCCCCTCGTCCGGCGGCCCCCTCGCCCAGGCAGCCGAGGCCGCCCAGGCCGCCCAGGACGTCCAGGCAGCCGAGGCCGCCCAGGACGTCCGGACAGGCTAGGTCGCCGGGGCGAGGCGGGCGGCGAGTTCGTCCATGTCGGCCACGAACCAGACCTGCCTGCCGCGGTTCGACTCACGGACGAGATCGGGCAGGGCCGCGCTCGCCCGCAGATGGCGGGAGATGTCCCCGACGACCACCAGGCGGAGCCGGTAGTTCGCCAGCTTCTGGAGGATCGCGCCGGCCACACCGGTGCTGAGGTCGAAGAACCGCGCGTCGAACCGCTCCGCCGGAACCGCGACCACCTCCGCTCCCTGGAAGGCCGCCGGGACCAGATGGTCGAGCGCGTCCTGCTCGGTGGCGAGGGGCGGCCCCGCGGCGTCGCAGACCAGCACCGGTGTGCCGTGGTGCTCCACGAACAGGTCAGGCACGGTGCGCCGCCCCCGTCCCGCCGGAGGACCCGCCGCTCTCCGTGAACAGGCCGTTGTCCGGGCCGAGTACGCCGTCGATCAGATGCAGCACATCGGCGGTGGTGGCGGCGTCGCCGAGGATCACGATCTTCATACCGGCTCGTTCCTTGTCGTGGACCGTCTGGATGCGCAGCGGCTCCCGGGTGCCCCGTACGGACTGCGCGGCGGCCGTGAGACAGGTGCTCAGCCGGTCGGCCCCGGCCGGTCCGAGCCCGTCGATCCGCACGATGGCCGACACCTCCACACGGCCGGGAGGCGGCCCGGCCCCCGGAGTCTCCTCGGGGGCCGGGCCACTGGTCAGCGCTTCGAAGTCCGCCCGGCTGATGCGGTACTGCTTGCCGATCCTGACGGCCTTCAGCTTGCCGTCGCGCACATAGTTCCGCACCGTCCGCACATGCAGGCCGAGCCGCTCGGCGACCTCGCCGACCGAGTACAGCTCCTGTTCAGGACTCTCCATGCGTCTGTACGTTACCTCAAACGTCCTTCCGGAGAGAATATAGGAGTAGAAAGGGAAGGATGGGGAATGAGGGAGGGGGCTTCCGTGGAGGCGCCCCGCCGGTCAGCGGTCGGCCAGGACCACGCACGACTCCGGCGGCAGCCGCAGCACCCCGTCCGTCCCCGGCGCCGTCACCGGCTCCCACGCCGCGAGCACCCGGCCGGTGGGGCCCGTGGACAGGCCGTCCAGCGGGATCTCCGCCTCCCGCGCGGAGAGGTTCACCGCGATCCGCAGATCGCCTCTGCGGTACGCCAGCCAGCGCGCCCCCTCGTCGTACGCGACCCGTACCGCCGCCAGATCGGGATCGGCCAGGTCCGGCTGGTCGTGGCGGAGCGCGATCAGCTCGCCGTACCAGGCCAGCAGCCGTGCGTGCGGCTCGCGCGCCTGCTCGGAGCGGTCCAGGCACGAGCGGGCGCGCGTCGCCGGGTCCTGCGGGTCGGGGATGTCCTCGGCCGCCCAGCCGTGCGCCGCGAACTCCCGGCGCCGGCCGCTGCGTACGGCCTCCGCCAGCACCGGATCGGTGTGGTCGGTGAAGAACTGCCAGGGTGTGGTCGCGCCCCACTCCTCGCCCATGAAGAGCATCGGGGTGTGCGGCCCGGTCAGTACGAGGGTGGCCGCGCAGGCGAGCAGCCCGGGGGAGAGCGTGGCCGAGAGCCGGTCGCCGAGCGCCCGGTTGCCGATCTGGTCATGGGTCTGGGCGTAGCCGAGGAAGCGGTGCGCGGGCGTGCGCGTACGGTCGACGGGGCGGCCGTGCGTACGGCCCCGGAAGGTCGAGTACGTGCCGTCGTGGAAGAAGGCGCGCGTCAGTGTCTTGGCCAGCGCGGCCAGCGGCTCGCGGGCGAAGTCGGCGTAGTAGCCCTGGGATTCGCCGGTGAGCGCGGTGTGCAGGGCGTGGTGGAAGTCGTCGTTCCACTGGGCGTGCAGCCCGAGGCCGCCCTCCGCGCGGGGGGTGGTGGTACGGGGGTCCCCGAGGTCGGACTCGGCGATCAGGAACAGCGGCCGGCCGAGATCGCCGGAGAGCGCGTCGACGGCCGTGGACAGCTCTTCGAGGAAGGTCAGCGCGCGGTGGTCGGCCAGCGCGTGCACGGCGTCCAGCCGCAGCCCGTCCAGCCGGAAGTCCCGCAGCCAGGCCAGGGCGCTCTCCCGCAGATACGCGCGGACCTCGTCGGAGCCGGGGGCGTCGAGGTTGACGGCGGCGCCCCACGGGGTGTGGTGGGTGTCGGTGAAGTACGGTCCGAACGCGGGCAGATGGTTCCCCGACGGGCCGAGATGGTTGTGGACGACATCGAGGACGACCCCGAGTCCCAGGCCGTGCGCCGTGTCGACGAACCGCTTCAGCGCCTCGGGGCCGCCGTACGGCTCGTGCACCGCCCACAGCGACACCCCCTCGTACCCCCACCCGTGGGTCCCCGGGAAGGGGCAGACCGGCATCAGCTCGACATGGGTGATCCCCAGCTCGGCCAGGGGGGCGAGCCGCGCCGCCGCCGCGTCGAAGGTGCCCTCGCGGGTGAAGGTGCCGATGTGCAGCTCGTAGAGGACCGCGCCGGACAGCGGCCGGCCCGGCCAGGGGACGCGCCAGTCGTACGCGGCCTGGTCGACGACGGCGCTGCGTCCGTCGGGGCCCTCCGGCTGACGGCGCGAGCGCGGATCGGGGTGGACGGGGCCGCCGTCCAGCGAGAAGCCGTAGCGCGTGCCGTCCCCCGTCCCGGCGCCCGTTCCGTCACCCGTCCCTGTTCCCGCGCCCGTCCCGTCATCCGTCCCCGTCTCCGCGCCCGCGCCCGTCCCCGCGCCCGTCGCGTCGGGCGTCCCGGGGTGCGTCTCCGCGGTCCACCAGCCGGGTCTGCCCTGGTCGCGCTCCATGGGCAGCACGACGGGGCCGCTCCCGCCGCCGCGGTCGGGTCCGTCGCGTCCGGTCCGCTCCAGATGGAGGTCGACCCGCTCCTGCGCCTTCGGTGCCCACACCTCGAACTGCACGGGTGGTTCCCCCTTGTCGTCGGCACTGTCCCTCTGACGGTGACACCTCTCATGGTGGCAAGGGAGACGGCCGGGGGCGCGGTGATCACGGTGAATCGGGTGGTCGTGGCGCGGACGGGGACGACGCAGCGTGCTGACGGAAACACCGGTCCGTCTGGACACGTCAGGCCCGCCGGAAGGACAATCACGTCTGTGACGTCCTCCTTCGAGTCTCCCGCGTACCCCGTGCGGCTCTCCGACGCCGAGCGCGACCGTGTCCTCGCGGTACTCAGGGAAGGGATGGCGCAGGGCCGGCTGTCGCACGACACCTTTCTGCGCCGGACGGACCTGGCGCTCGCCGCCCGGGGGATCGACGAACTGAAGCCGCTCACCGCCGACCTGGAGGCCGAAGGCCGCTGGTCCCGTGGGGTGTTCGCGGCGGTCGGCCGGCTCTCCGCGTTCTCGCACCGGCTGAGCAGGGCGTGGCAGGCCGAGCGGCTGCCGAAGCTGCTGCTGCCGTCGCCGGGACCGTATCCGCTGCGGATCGGACGCGACCCGGTCAACGGGCTGCGGCTCAGCCATGACACCGTCTCCCGGCTGCACGCCGAGCTGAGCAGGCAGGACGAGCGGTGGGTGCTGCGCGACCTCGGCTCGACGAACGGGACGACCGTCAACGGACGGCGTGTCACCTCGACGGTCGTCGTGCGGGACGGCGACATGGTGACGTTCGGTCAGATGAGCTTCCGGCTCTCCTCCCACTGAGCGAGCCCGGCCCGCCGCCCGGTGTGGGGGGTGTGACGGCGGGCCGGGTGCCGTCCGGCGTCCGGGTGGGGGCCGGGCCGGAGTGTGCGGGTGGTGCCGCGGTGACCGCGCGCCCGGGTCAGTGCACGGAGCAGGGCGCTGTGGTGGCGGTGTCCGGCGGTCCGCCCGAGGCGACGTAACTGAAGGCGGTCGAGGCGCCGGCCGCCAACGACCCGTTCCAGTCGACGTTGTGGACCATCACCCCCTGACCGCCGTACGTGGCGTTGCCGTTCCAGAGGCTGTCGACCTTCTGGCCGGTCGGCAGGGTGAACTCGACCATCCAGCCCAGGATCGGGTTGGCGCTCGTGTTCTTGACGGTGATCTCCGCCTGGTAGCCGCCGGTCCAGGTGCCGGTGGTCTTCCGGGTGGCGGTGCAGGTGGCCGTCGGGTCGGTCGGCGGGTCCGTCGGGGTGGTGCCCGGCTCACCGACGCCGGTCACCTCGCCGTTGCCGCCGTCGAAGACGACGTCCGAGCAGCTGTAGAAGGTCTCCTGGCTGTCCGAGCGCTGCCACACCATGTAGATGATGTGCCGGCCGCTCTTGCCGGTGGGCAGCTTGCCGGTCCACTTGTACGCGCCGTCCACGGTGCCGACGCTCCCGGTGACCTGCGGGTGGTCGACCGTCATGAACGGGGTGGCCTCCAGGTCGTCCCAGGAGAAGGTCTTCGTGGGGTCGAAGCCGTTCTTGGTGACGTACACGTAGAACCAACCGGGGTGCGCGGCCCACGCGTTGTACGAGAAGTCGAGGGACGCGCCCGAGGTCAGGTGGGTGAGCGGCCAGTCGCTCCGGGACTTGTCGAAGCCGCCGAACGTGGTGTTGCCACCGCTGCACAACTGGCCGTCGGGGATGAAGCCCTTGGTCCGCCCGGCGCCGTCGGAGCGCAGTACGGAGAACCAGTTGTAGAGCGGGGTCGTACCGCTCTCCGCGACGGCGGCCTTGCACGCGGGGTTGACGGGCTTGATCTCACCCGTGCTGGTCAGACCGTCCCGCCAGCACATGAACGTGCGGCTGGCGGGCTTCATCGGGGTGCCGTGGGCGGACGAGGGCCGGCTTTCGGTGACGACCATGAGCAGGGCGGGGAGTACGGCGAGCAGGGCGAGGAGTACGACTCTGCGGGGGTGTAACAGCCACGGTGGGGGGCGGTTCATCATGCGTGTCCCTTCAGCATGATCATGACAAGTGACCGTATGTGCCGGTGATGGGAGCGCTCCCATTTCTCGGAACGTAGCGCGGCCCGGTCACTCTGTAAACGCCGTGGACCGAACTTCCCGGAACCGGCCTTCGGCCCCGGGTCACCTCAGGGCCGCCGCCGCGTTCACCCCGCCGCCTTCATACCGTCTCCAGGAGGGCCACCGGGAACGTGTCGAGCAGCTCCGCGAGCCGCGCCGTCCCCGACACCTCACGCCCCGTCAGCACATCCCGCCACGTGCCCGGCGGCAGCGGCAGCTCCGTCGTACGCCAGCCGCCGGCCCGCTCCAGACCGTACGGAAGCCGGGTCGTCACCGTGACCGTGGCGCCCGTGCGGGCGAAGGCCAGCGCGTGCGCGGCGGCCGGACCCGCCGCGTGCAGCGGGGTGTACGTGCCGGACTCGCCGAAGACCTCGGGCCGCTCCCGGCGCAGCCGCAGCGCCGCCGTGGTGACCACCGTACGGTCGTCGGGCGGCCCCGTCCTGAACGGCCGCCGGTTGTCCGGGTCGACCAGCGCCGTGTACTCGCGCTCCGTGCCCTGGTAGAGGTCGGGCACCCCCGGCATCGTGAGGTGCACCAGCGCCGCGCCGAGCGCGGAGGCCCGTACGTACGGCGCCAGCGCGCGGTTGAACGCCGTGACCGTACGCCGCGCCTGACCCGCGGGGCCCGCCTCGACGAACGCCGCCACCGCCTGCTCGTACAGCGGATCCGGCTCCGTCCAGCTCGTCCGCAGCCCCGCCTCCCGTACGGACTTCAGCAGCGCGGGCACCATCCGCGCCCCGTCCGGCGGGGTCCCGTCCACGGCGGGGGTGAAGCCCACCGCCGTCTGCCACGCCTGCCACGCCACCTGCGGGTCCGGCGCCGCCACCCCGGCCACCTGCTCCAGCAACTGGTCCCACCGCTCGGGGCATTCGGCGAGCATCGCGATCCCGGCCCGTACGTCCGCGCTGCGCTTGGTGTCGTGCGTGGTCAGTACGGTGCCGGTGGACGGCCAGTCCCGCGCGAGCCGCAGGCAGTACGCGTGGAACCGCTCCGGGCTCACCGCCGGGCTGCCCGGGTCGCCGCCCACCTCGTTCGCCGAGATCAGCGGCACGTACCGGTAGAACGCCGTGTCCTCCAGCGACTTGGCGCGCAGCGCGGACGCGGTCTGCGCGAACCGGGCGCAGAACACCGCCTGGTCCTCGCCCGTACCGAGCCGGCCGAGCGCCAGCTCCCGCACCACGTCCACGACGGCCGCCTCCCGCTCCACCGCGAACGCCGTCTTCGCCTGCCGGACCGCCTCCTCGGAGACCGCCGCCTCCGCCGCCTCGGGGCAGGGCCCGCCCGCCGTCGTGTACGGGCGGTAGACCGGTACCCGGACCAGCAGCTCCCGGATCGCGGTGCGCAGCGCCCAGGGCGCGTGGTCGCGCAGCGCCGGGTCGGCGGCGCAGACGCGCAGCGCCGTACGGACCAGGAAGGCGGTCTCGGCGGCCAGTTCGTGGAAGACCACCTTGTACGCCGCGCGCCGGGCCGTACCGTTCCAGTAGCCGCCCCGGTCGCCCGCCGGGCCCGCGACGTCGCGGTAGCGGCGCTCCAGGACCTCGGCGCCCGCGCCGTCCGTGAACACCCCGTCGATGTGGCGCAGCGCGTCGTAGCCGGTGGTGCCGGCGACGGCCCACCCGGCGGGCAGCACCTCGTCGTCCGTGAGGATCTTCTCCACGACCGTCCAGCAGCCGCCGGTCGCCTCGTTCAGCCGGCGCAGATACCGCTCGGGGTCGGCGAGCCCGTCCGGGTGGTCGACGCGCAGCCCCTCGACGACCCCGTCCCGTACCAGCTCGACGATCTTCGCGTGGGTGGCGGTGAAGACCTCCGGGTCCTCCACGCGGACCCCGATCAGCTCCGGGATGGTGAAGAACCGGCGGTAGTTCAGCTCCGTGCGCGCCAGCCGCCACCACGCGAGCCGGTAGTGCTGGGCGTCGAGCAGCGCGGGCAGCGCCAGCTCCTCGCTCCCGGCGGCGAGCGGGAAGCGCTGCTCGCCGTGGTGGAGCATCCCGTCCTCGACGCGCAGCGTCCCGGCCGCCAGCTCGTCCCCGACCGGGGAGGGCAGCACCGGCAGCAGCACCTTGCCGTCGCCCGCGTCCCAGTCGATGTCGAACCAGCGGGCGTACGGCGACGCGGGACCCTCGCGCAGCACCTCCCACAGGGCGCGGTTGTGGGCGGGCGCCGCGGCCATGTGGTTGGGCACGATGTCCAGCACGATCCCGAGGCCGTGCTCGCGGGCGGTGGCGGCGAGGGCCCGCAGCCCCTCCTCGCCGCCCAGCTCGGCCCGTACGGCGGAGTGGTCGACCACGTCGTAGCCGTGCGTGGAGCCCGGTACGGCCTCCAGCACCGGCGACAGATGCAGATGCGAGACCCCGAGCGCGGCGAGATACGGCACGGCGCGCCGGGCGGCCGAGAACGGGAATTCCGGCTGGAGCTGGAGCCGGTAGGTCGCAGTGGGCGTCATACGGTCGTACGTACCCCGCTTCTCGACTTCTGTTTCATCGGTACCAGTGGATTCGGCGGCGGTGGTTTCGGAGGCGACGACTTCGGATTCACCGACTTTCGGCGTGGGCGGCGGACGGGTCGCCCTCCACCGTAGAGCCTGTGGCCTCCACCGTGTGCACGTACGGGGTGGTCGTGGTCAGGGCGGCGAAGCCGAGGCGGGCGAGGATCGGCCGGCTCGTCTCCAACGCGTCCACGTGGAGATGGCGGTAGCCCCGTTCGGCGGCGATCCGCGCCCGGTGGGCGACCAGCGCGCGGTAGACGCCCCGGCCGCGCCACTGCGGCAGCGTGCCGCCGCCCCAGAGACCGGCGAAGTCCGAGCCGGGCGGCAGCTCCGCCCTGGCGGCGCTCACCGGGGTGTCGCCCGCCAGGACGACGGCCGCGGCGACCGTGTGCGGCGCCTCGGCGAGCTGGGCGGAGAGCCGTTCCCCGATCCTGCTCCCGTCCGTGCCGAACGCCTGCTCATGGACGCGGGCCACCAGCTCGGCGCCGGCCGCGTCGGTGACGGGGAGCAGCCGCAGCCCCTCGGGGAGCGGCGGGCCGTGGAGCAGCTCCGCCGTCTCCGCGACCATCAGCGTCTCGGTGGGCCCGGGGGTGAACCCGGCCGCGCGCAGCCGCTCCCCGAGGCCGGCGGGGCGGTCGTGCGCGTACAGCTTCCACTCGCACTCCAGGCCGAGCGCGGTGAAGTACTCCCGCTGCGCGGCGATCTCCGCGTCGGCCGCCCGCCCGTCGGGCAGGTCCGACCAGAGGACACCGTTCCACGTGGAGGCGTCGCCCACCTGGCGGACGACCCGGCCCGCCCGCTCGACCCGGGCGCCGGGGCCGTCCGGGCGGGCGTCCCGCCGCATCTGCCGGTCGTACGCGGCCAGTACCGCTCCGTGGTCCATCCGGCCACTGGAGCACCGGAGGGCCGGTCCGGCAACCGGATTTCGCCGCGACGGGACCGGCCGTCCCGTCACGGCTCCGTCCCCACCGGCCGTCCCGTCGTGGGCCCGTCCGCACCGGCCGTCCCGTCACGGCACCGTCCCGGCGCGGGCCCGGAGGCGCCCTACGCCGGGCGCATCAGCACCGTCATGCTGCGGCCGATCATCTTGAGCCGTTCGCCGCCGTCGACCTTCTCGCCCTGCCCGCGCACCACGCCCTCCGGGCGGGCCGTGTCCACCATGACCTGCCACTGGCGTCCGTGGTTCACCGGCACCCGGAACTCCAGCTCGTCTGCGCTCGCGTTGAACATCAGCAGGAACGAGTCGTCCGAGATCCGCTCGCCGCGCGGCCCCGGCTCCGAGATCGCGTGGCCGTTGAGGAAGACCGTCATCGCCTGGGCGTGGGCCGCCTGCCAGTCCTGCTGGGTCATCTCCTCACCCTCGGGGGTGAACCAGGAGATGTCCGAGAGGTCGTCGTGCGTGCCCTCCACCGGGCGCCCGTGGAAGAAGCGCCTGCGCCGGAAGACCGGATGGTCCCGGCGCAGCCACACCATCGCCTGGGTGAAGGCCAGCATCGTCCGGTCGGTCTCCGCGCCCGGCTCCGGCCAGCGGACCCAGGAGACCTCGTTGTCCTGGCAGTACGCGTTGTTGTTGCCGCCCTGCGTACGGGCGAACTCGTCGCCGTGGCTGAGCATGGGCACGCCCTGCGAGAGCATCAGCGTCGCGATGAAGTTGCGCATCTGGCGGTTGCGCAGCTCCACGATCTCCAGATCGTCGCTCTCGCCCTCCACCCCGCAGTTCCAGGACCGGTTGTGGCTCTCGCCGTCCCGGTTGGACTCGCCGTTGGCCTCGTTGTGCTTGTCGTTGTACGAGACGAGGTCGTGCAGGGTGAAGCCGTCGTGGCAGGTGGTGAAGTTGATGGAGGCCAGCGGACGGCGCCCGTCGTCCTGGTACAGGTCGGACGAACCGGTCAGCCGGGACGCGAACTCGGCGAGGGTCCTGGGTTCGCCGCGCCACAGGTCCCGTACGGTGTCGCGGTACTTCCCGTTCCACTCGGTCCACAGCGGCGGGAAGTTCCCCACCTGGTAGCCGCCCTCGCCCACGTCCCACGGCTCGGCGATCAGCTTCACCTGGCTGACCACCGGGTCCTGCTGGACGAGGTCGAAGAACGACGACAGCCGGTCCACCTCGTGGAACTGGCGGGCCAGGGTCGCCGCGAGGTCGAAGCGGAAGCCGTCCACGTGCATCTCGGTCACCCAGTACCGCAGCGAGTCCATGATGAGCTGGAGCACATGCGGGCTGCGCATCAGCAGCGAGTTCCCGGTGCCCGTCGTGTCCGTGTAGTAGCGCTGGTCCTCGGAGAGCCGGTAGTACTGCGCGTTGTCCAGGCCGCGGAAGGAGAGCGTCGGGCCCAGATGGCTGCCCTCGGCCGTGTGGTTGTAGACGACGTCGAGGATGACCTCGATCCCGGCCTGGTGCAGCGCCCGTACGGCCTGTTTGAACTCCAGGACCTGTTCGCCCCGGTCGCCCCACGACGCGTAGGCGTTGTGCGGGGCGAAGAAGCCGATGGTGTTGTAGCCCCAGTAATTGGCGAGCCCGGCGTCCGCCAGCCGGTGGTCGTTGACGAACTGGTGCACCGGCATCAGCTCCAGCGCCGTGACCCCCAGCTCGGTCAGGTGCTCGATCACCGCCGGATGGGCGAGCCCGGCGTACGTACCGCGCAGCTCCTCCGGGAGCGCCGGGTGGAGCATCGTGAGGCCCTTCACATGGGCCTCGTAGAGCACCGTGCGGTGGTAGTCGGTCCGCGGGCGCCGGTCGTCGCCCCAGTCGAAGTACGGATTGACGACGACCGAGGACATCGTGTGGGGGGCGGAGTCCATGTCGTTGCGCGAGTCGGGCTTGCCGAAGTGGTAGCCGTACACCGACTCGCCCCACTCGACGGAGCCGCTGATCGCACGCGCGTACGGGTCGAGCAGTAACTTGGCGGAGTTGCAGCGGTGGCCGCGCTCCGGCTCGTACGGTCCGTGGACCCGGAATCCATAGCGCTGACCAGGCATGATGCCGGGCAGATACGCGTGGCGCACAAAGGCGTCGGTCTCGCGCAGCTCCACCGCCGTTTCTGATCCGTCGTCGTGCAAGAGGCACAACTCGATCCGGTGCGCGACCTCGGAGTAGACCGCGAAGTTCGTACCGGCGCCGTCGTACGTGGCGCCGAGGGGATATGTCTGTCCCGGCCAGACCTGCATAGGGAGGACTCTTCCATTTCTGATCCGGGTGGAGCGGGCTGTTGAGCCAGATCTTCCCCGAAAGTAGGGCGAGCACCTAGGAACCCGCAGCGTTCTTGGCGCTTCTTGCGCCGAGGGTCAACCTGGTGCACCGTGCCGTCGCCCGGACCGGTCATGGTGCTCAGTGGTCCCACCGGGCTCCTCCCGCCCCGCCGGGCGCGCCGGGAGGATCGGGCGGAATCGTGATGAACCATCCCACTCCGGTCGAAGTCACCACCGGGAACAAGCCTCACGAACAAGGGAGTTGAGAAAGGAGCCTGTGCATCCTGCTGCACCTGGTCCGGTCGGCGGAGTACCCTTCCTTGATCGTTGAAAAGGGAGAAGAAGGCGGTGCGCGGGTGAGCTCGGGAGGGCTGGAGCTGCCCCCAGGTGACGCAGGTCATGCGGGGGAATCCGGCGACATCCAGCCCGGAGTGGTCTCCCTCGCGCGACCGATGGAGATCGGGGCGGAACTGGACTGGGGCGCGGACGCCTGGAACGAGGTCCGTACGCGCGCACAGCGGGCCGGGCGGGCCTACATCTGGCTGAATCTGGTGGAGCAGCGGCTGCGCGCGGTCGTCGCCGCGGTACTGCGGCCCATCTACGAGCCCGTGCACGGCGAGGAGTGGGTGGTCGCCGCCGCCGGGCCCGCCGGGCAGGAGTGGGTGCAGCGCGCCGTCGCCGTACGGGAGGTGTCCCGGCGCAAGGGCTACCTCCTCGACCCGGCCGACGACAACGTGCTGAGCTTTCTCACGCTCCCGCAGCTCAGAGAGCTGATGGTGCAGCACTGGCCGTGCTTCGAGCCGTACTTCGACGACCGCCGCGACGTGGAGCTGGCCCTCGACGAGCTGGAGGTCGCGCGCAATGTCGTCTCCCGCAACCGGGCGCTCTCCGAGACGGTTCTCGCCCAGGCGGAGCGGGCCTCCGCCAGGCTGCTGGAGATCCTCGGCGGCGGCAGCGGCATACCCTCCTCGCAGCGGCTGCGCGTCGACGCGGTGGAGGACCTGGTCGGCGACCGGTACGGCGACGTCGTCTCCGTCCACTCCGACCGGGTCAGGCTCCAGCGCCAGCTCCCCGCGGAGGACCTGTTCGGCGGGGCGCGGCGGCTCGACGCCATCGGTATCGGCCTCAACCTCCTCGTCCAGAACTTCTCCGGGCGCCGGCTCATCCGGCTCGCCGAGTCCGGCTGCCGGACCCGGCTGGTCTTCCTCAACCCGGCGAGCAGCGCGGTCAAGCGCCGCGAGCGCGAGCTGGGGCTGCGCAAGGGGGAACTGAGCCGTTCGGTGGAGATGAACATCCTCCACATGCGCCGGGTGCGCTCCAAGCTGCGCGACCCGGGCGCCTTCGAGATCCACGTCTTCGACGAGACCCCGCGCTTCACCGCCTACCTCGTGGACGGCGACGGCTCCGACGGCCTGGCCGTCGTCCAGTCGTACCTGCGCCGGGCCCGCGGGATGGAGGCGCCGGTCCTCGTGCTGCGGGGCGGCGGGCGTGAGGTCGTCCGTGCGGGGCAGGACACGGAGCACGGGCTCTTCCAGACCTACCGCGAGGAGTTCGACGCGGTCTGGACCGACTCCCGGCCGGTCTCCTGAACCGGGGCGTTGTCAGTGGCCCGTGGCAGGGTGAAGGTCCGGCGGGGAGATCCGACGGGGGGAAGCGGGGGAAGCGCCACCGCACCACGAAGGAGGGCCACACGATGACTTGGCACGGGGAACCACTGGTCGGCTTCGACCTGGAGACCACCGGTACGGAGCCGCTGGAGGCCCGGATCGTGACGGCGGCGGTCGTCGAGGTCCGGGGCGGCGAGGTGATACGGGAGCGGAGCTGGCTCGCGGACCCGGGCATCCGGATCCCCGAGCAGGCGTCCGCGGTGCACGGCATCAGCAGCGAGCGCGCGGCCTCGGAGGGGCGCCCGGCGCCCGAGGTGGCGGCCGAGGTCGCGGAGGTCCTGCGCGGCTACTGGGCGCGCGGGGTCCCAGTCGTGGCGTACAACGCGCCGTTCGACCTGACGCTGCTCGCCGCGGAGCTGCGGCGCCACGGGCTGCCGCGGCTCGATCCGGTCGGCCCGGTGATCGACCCGTACACGATCGACCGGGCCGTCGACAAGTACCGCAGGGGCAAGCGCAATCTGGAGGCCGTCTGCGGGGAGTACGGCGTGGTGCTGGACGCGGCCCACGAGGCGGGCGCGGACGCGCTGGCGGCGGCCCGGGTGGCCACCGCGATAGCCGAGCGGCACGCCTCGGTGGCCGCGCTGACCCCGACGGAACTGCACGAGCGTCAGATCGCCTGGTACGCGGAGTGGGCGGTGGACTTCCAGCGCTTCCTGCGCAAGAAGGGGAACACGGACGCGGTGGTCGACGCGGTCTGGCCGCTGCGCGAGCCGGCCGTCACGACGGCGCCCTGACCCCCCGGGCCGCGCGGATCCGTACCGCCGCGGCCGGTTCCGCGCCCCGGCAGGGGTGGGGCGTACGGGTCAGAAGGGGTACCAGCGGACCTCGGGGTCGTCGGCGCGCAGGGAGGCGACCCGGCGCCGGAACTCCGTGAGCGCCTTCGGGTTGGCCGGGGCGTGCTGCGCCACCCAGGCGCAACTGGCCGTCTCGCGGGCGCCGCGCAGCACCGGGCAGCCGGACCAGGCGCGGACGTCCCAGCCGTAGACCCCGGTGAAGGTGTCGTACGCCTCGGGGGCCAGCCCGTACCGGTCCCGGGACAGCGCCATGACCACCAGGTCGTGTTCGCGGAAGTCCACGGAGAAGGTCTCCAGATCCACCAGTACCGGCCCCTGAGGGCCGACATGGACGTTGCGCGGCAGCGCGTCGCCGTGGATCGGGCCGGGCGGAAGGTGCGGGGTGAGCGTCGCGGCGGCCTCGGCGAAGCCGTCCCTGCGGCCGCGCAGATACTCGGCGTCGGCGGGGTCGATGGTGTCGCCCGCGATCCGCAGCCAGCGCTCCACCCCGCCGAGCAGTTCACGGCGGGGGAGGGTCAGTACGGCGGGATCGGGGGCGGGCAGCGCGTGGACGAGCCGCAGCAGCGCGGCCAGATCGGCGGGCTCCGCCGGGCGTACGGCCTCGGGCAGCCGGTGCCAGAGCGTCACCGGATGGCCGTCCACGGACCGCGCCCCGGATGCGGCGGCCCGTACGGCCGGCACCCCGGACTCCGCGAGCCAGGACGCGAGGGCGACCTCGCGCCCGGCGCGCTCCAGCAGCTCCGGGTGGTCCCGCGCGTCCCTGCCGACCTTGACGACCAGCCCGTCCGTCCCGAACACCGCGTTCTCACCCAGGGCCAGCAGCTCCGCGTCGTGCGGCAGCCCCGTCGCGGTCAGGATCTCCCGCGCCCGCGCCTCGTCCATCGTCGGCTCACTTACTTCCGGTCGTCTCTCGGCGCGTTCCACCGCGTCCTGGTCCACCCAGAAGTCTCCCATCCGCCCGCGTGCGCGTGCTTGACGTACCGCACCGGCGTCCCCACGATGACCAGGACGGACGGGACGGCCCCTGACAGCCCCACCCGAAGGAGTCGTATCCGTGACATCGGCCACCGCGACGACGCGGTCGGCGCGCGAGCCGGCCGGCACGGACCCCTCCGGCACGGGCCGTACGGGACGCCCCCGGAAACCGCTGGACCACGGCGCCTGGTTCCTGGTGCTGCCCGCGCTGCTGCCGATCCTGGTGCTGAGCGTCGGCCCGCTGCTCTACGGCGTCGCGCTCGCCTTCACCGACGCGCAGTCCGGCCGGACCGAACCCACCCGGTGGATCGGCGCCCTCAACTTCCAGGACCTGCTCCACGACACGCTCTTCTGGGACTCCTTCGGCATCGGCCTGCTCTGGGCGGTCGGGGTGACCGTGCCGCAGTTCGCGCTCGGCCTCGGCCTCGCCCTGCTGCTCGACGCGGAGCTGCGGCTGCGCTGGCTGGCCCGCGCCCTGGCGATCATCCCCTGGGCCATGCCCGAGGTCGTCGTCGCCGTCATGTGGCGGCTCGTGTACCACTCCGACGCCGGGGTCCTCAACGAGACGCTGCGCGATCTGGGCCTGGGCGAGGGCCGGGACTGGCTGACCGGTCTGACCACCGCCCTGCCCGCGGTGATCGTCGTGGGTGTCTGGGCCGGTCTGCCACAGACCACCGTCGCCCTGCTGGCCGGCCTCCAGAACACCCCGCGCGAACTGCACGAGGCCGCCGCGCTCGACGGCGCGGGCGCCTGGCGCCGCTTCCGCACCGTCACCTGGCCCGCGCTGCGGCCGGTCGCCCTCGCCGTCACGGCGCTCAACTTCATCTGGAGCTTCAACTCGTTCGCGCTGGTCTATGTGCTGACCAGCGGCGGCCCCGGCGGCCGTACCCGGCTGCCGATGCTCTTCGCGTACGAGGAGGCGTTCCGCTACGGCCAGTTCGGCTACGCCGCCGCGATGGGATGCGTGATGGTCGCCGTGGTCTCCGTACTCCTCGCGCTCCATCTCGTCGGCCGGCTCACGAAGGGGGCGGAGGCATGAGCCCGCGCGTCAGCGGCTCCGTGCGCGCCGGACAGTACGCCGCGCTCCTGTGCTACCTCGTCTTTCTCGCCTTCCCGTTCCTCTGGCTGATGTCCACGGCCTTCAAACCGGCCCGGGAGCTGGGCAGTCTCCACCCGACCTGGATCCCGCACCACCCGACGCTCGACAACTTCCGGCAGGCGTTCGACGAGCAGCCGCTGCTGCGCGCGGCGGCCAACAGCCTGACGGCCGCCCTCGCCGCCGCGCTGATCGCCGTCCTCGTCGCCACCCCGATGGCCTATGCGATGGCCCGCCGGCGCGGCAGGCTCGCGGCGGCGGCCACCGGCTGGGTGGTGGTCAGCCAGGCGTTCCCGTTCGTCCTGGTGATCATCCCGCTCTTCCTCGTCCTGAAGAACCTGCGGCTGATCGACTCCCTGGGCGGGCTGGTCCTGGTGTACGTGGTGTGGTCGCTGCCGTTCGCGCTCTGGATGCTCACCGGGTACGTCCGCGCCCTGCCCGCCGAACTGGAGGAGGCCGCCGCCGTGGACGGCGCGGGCCGGATCCGTACCCTCGTCTCCGTCACCGCGCCGCTGCTCGCGCCCGGCATCGTCGCCACGGCGCTCTTCGCGTTCATCACGGCGTGGAACGAGTTCTTCTTCGCGCTCGTCCTGCTCAAGTCGCCGGGGAAACAGACCCTGCCGGTGGTGCTCACCCACTTCCTCGGGGCCGAGGGCGTCGCGGACCTCGGGCCGCTCGCCGCCGCCGCGTTCCTCGCGACCCTGCCCTCGCTCCTCGTCTTCGCCCTCATCCAGCGCCGGATCACCGGCGGGATGCTGGCCGGGGCGGTGAAGAGCTGATGCGCCGGCCGACGGCCCTCGTGGCGGTCGCCGCCGTGCTCGCCCTGCTGCTGGGCGGCTGCTCCGGTGGCGGCGACGGCGCGCGGGACGGCCGGATCACCCTGCGCTTCCAGTCCCTGGCCTGGCAGGACGAGTCGGTCCGCGCCACCAGGGAGCTGGTCGAGGAGTGGAACGCGGCCCATCCCGGCATCCGCGTCGAGTACGTCCAGGGGAGCTGGGACAGCGTCCACGACCAGCTCCTCACCTCCTTCGAGGGCGGCGAGGCGCCCGACCTCATCCATGACGCCGCCGACGATCTCGCGGACTTCGCCTACGGAGGCCACCTGGCCGACCTGCGTCCCCTGCTCCCCGGCCGGCTCACCCGGGACATCCCCCGGCGCAGTTGGGACACGGCCACCTTCGGGGACGGCGTGTACGGCGTGCCGTTCCTCCAGGAGCCCCGCGTCCTGATCGCCGACCGGAAGGTCCTGGCGGCGTCCGGGGTCCGCGTCCCCACCGCGGAGCGGCCCTGGAGCTGGCCGGAGTTCCGGCGGATCAGCGGTGAGCTGACCGCGTTCATGCGGCAGGGGAAGGACGGGAAGGGGCCGGACGGCAAGCGGTACGCGGTCGCCTGGCCGCTCAAGGACCCCGTCTCCGCCACCCTCAACCTCGGCCTCTCCACCGGCGGCCGACTCTTCCACCGGGGCGCGGACGGGAAGGTGACGATCCGGTTCACCGAGGACGACGCCGTGGTCCCCGACACGATCAGGCGGCAGGTCACCGTCGACCGGAGCGCGTCGGGCGCCACCCTCGGCATGGGCGGCTCCGACACCCTGCCCGGCCTGTTCGGCGGCCGGTACGCGATGGTCCCGCTCGGGTTCTCGTACCGCCGGCAGATCATTCAGCAGGCGCCCGAGGGGTTCGAGTGGACCGTCCTGCCCGCCCCCGCCGGTGACGGCGGCACGGCCCCCGGGGCCGCCGCGTCCGTGCAGGGCGTCAGTCCGCAGACCCTCTCCATCGCCCAGGACAGCCCGCACAAGAAGGAGGCCGCGCGCTTCCTCGACTTCCTGCTGCGCCCCGCGAACATGGTGCGCCTCGCGAAGGGCGACTGGATGCTGCCCACCGGCACGGCGGCCCTCGCGGACCCGTCGCTGCACACCGCCGAACACGGCTGGGCGACGGGCGCGGCGCTCGCGGGCGGACTGAGCCCGGCGCCCGCCCAGTCCGTACGCGGCTACCCGGAGTGGAAGGACAAGGTGGCGACCCCCGCGCTCCAGGAGTACTACAGCGGCGCGATCGACCGGAAGGAGCTGCGTGCCCGCCTGGTCGAGGACGGCAACCGGGTACTCGCCCGTTACCAGCGGTAGTCGGGGCGGGCCCCGGAAATGAAGTTGCACGAGACGTATCGTCTCGCTTACGTTGTGGCCATGACCGCAGCCGAGCCCGCCCACATCGCCATGTTCTCCATCGCCGCCCACGGACATGTGAACCCGAGCCTCGACGTCATCAGGGAACTCGTCGACCGGGGCCACCGCGTCAGCTACGCGATCCCCGAGATCTTCGCGGAGAAGGTCGCGGTCACCGGCGCCACGCCGGTGATCTACACCTCCGTCCTGCCCACCCCGGACGACGACCCCGAGGCATGGGGCACGGAACTCATCGACAACCTGGAGCCCTTCCTCGACGACGCGATCCAGGCCCTGCCGCAGCTCGCCGCCGCCTTCGAGGACGACCGCCCCGGCCTCGTCCTCGGCGACACCACCTCGTTCCCGGCGCCGGTCCTCGCCCACCGCTGGGGCGTGCCGTTCTTCCAGATCTCCACGCACATGGTCGCCTGGAACGGCTACCTGGAGGAGGTCGCGGAGCCGATGCGCGCCGAGCTGGAGAAGTCCGAGCGCGGCAGGGCCTACCGGGCACGGTTCGCCCGGTGGCTCGCCGACCAGCACATGGACCACACCGACCCCGACCGGCTCTCCGCCGAACCGGGCCGCTCCCTCGTCCTGATCCCCAAGGCCCTCCAGCACCGGGCCGACGAGGTGGACGAGTCCGTCTTCACCTTCGTCGGCGCCTGCCAGGGCGACCGCGCCGACCAGGGGGAGTGGCGGCGGCCCGCCGGGGCGGAGAAGGTCCTGCTCGTCTCGCTCGGCTCGTCCTTCACCAAGCAGCCCGCGTTCTACCGGGCGTGCGTCGCCGCCTTCGGCGGGGATCCCGAGTGGCATGTCGTGCTCCAGATCGGCAAGAACGTCGAGGTGTCGGAGCTGGGGGAGATCCCCGCCAACATCGAGGTACGCGACTGGGTGCCGCAGCTCTCCGTCCTCCGGCAGGCCGACGCGTTCATCACCCACGCGGGCGCCGGCGGCAGCCAGGAGGGGCTGGCCACGGCCACCCCGATGGTCGCCGTACCGCAGGCCGTCGACCAGTTCGGCAACGCCGACATGCTGGTCGACCTCGGTGTCGCGCGCCGGATCGACACGGCCGAGGCCACCCCCGAGGCGCTGCGCGAGGCCGTCCTCACCCTGGTCGCCGACCCGGAGGTCGCCCGGGAACTCGCCGGGATCCGGGCCGGGATGGCGGCCGAGGGCGGCACCCGCCGGGCCGCCGACCTGATCGAGGCCGCGCTCACGGAAGCCGGACGGTGATCGCCGGGGGATCCGTGCCCGGCGCACGCCGGGTGCCCCGGGCGCGGCCCCGCCCTATCGTGGGCACATGATCACGACGTACGTGGCGCTCCTGCGCGGCATCAATGTCGGCGGCCACCGGAAGGTCCCCATGGCGGACCTCCGGGCGCTGCTCACCGGACTGGGCCATGGGCAGGTCCGTACGTACCTCCAGAGCGGCAACGCCGTCTTCACCAGCACGTCCGGCGACGAGCGGGCCCTCGCCGCCGGGGTGGAACGGGCCGTCGAGGAGCGCTTCGGCTTCACCGCCGACTGCCTGGTGCGCAGCGCCGCGTATCTGCGGGCCGTGGCCGACGCCTGTCCCTTCCCGGCCGCCACACTGGAGGGCAGGCAGCTCCATCTTCTCTGCGCCTCCGAACCGCTGGAGCCCGAACGGTTCGCCTCGCTCGACCCGGCCGTCTATCTCCCGGAGGAGTTCCGGCTCGGCGACCGGGCCCTGTACCTGTACGCCCCCGACGGGCTCGGCCGCTCCAGGCTCGGCGACGCGCTCGGCCGGCCCGCCCTGTTCAAGGGCGTCACGGTCACCAGCCGCAACTGGAACACCGTCGTCCAACTGCTGGAACTGGCCCGTGACTGACCGCACCTCGCCCATCGCCGCGGCCATCGCCGCCGAACTGCGCCTCCTCGACCCGGTCGTCCGCGCCTCTCCCGCGCTGCTCGCGGAGCTGCTGCACCCGGAGTTCCGGGAGTTCGGCGCCTCGGGCCGGGAGTGGGACCGTGCCGCGATCATCGCCGCGCTCACCGAGCCGGGCGGGCCCCCGCCGCGCCCCGTCACCACCTCCAAGATGCGGGGCGCCCGGCTCGCGCCCGACGTGGTGCACCTCACCTACGACACCGAGACGGACGGCCGCCGCGCGCACCGCAGTTCGCTGTGGCGGCTGACGGGGGACACCTGGCTCCTCCACTTCCACCAGGGCACGCCGTACGGCTAGGAGCCTTCGTTACGAGAGGCCCTCACCCCGGCCGGCCCCGGTGAACGGGCCGCCGGTGGCGAAGGCCAGGCCGGCGAAGCGTTCGCCCATGCGGCGGTGGGCGGTCGCGTCCGGGTGGAGGTCGTCGGGCAGCGGCAGTTCGGCCGAGTCGGCCTCGCCGTAGAGGGCGCGGCCGTCGAGGTGGTGCAGATGCGGGTCCTCGGCCGCCCGCTCCGCCACGATGCGGGCCAGCTCGTCCCGGATGACGGCCAGCGTCAGCTTCCCCTGGGCGCGTTCCGCGGGGTCGCCCGTCGCCCGGAACCGCAGGCGCCCCGCGCTGAGCGCCGCCAGGTCCGGGGCGGTGGGCCCGGGGGTGTCCTCGTGGATCGGGCAGTGGATGGGCGAGACGACGAGCAGCGGGGCGGTGGGGTGGCCCTCGCGGAGGGTGTCGAGGAACCCGTGGACGGCGGGGGCGAAGGCGCGCAGCCGCATCAGATCGGCGTTGACCACATTGATGCCGATCTTGACGCTGATCAGGTCGGCGGGGGTGTCCCGCATGACGCGGGCGGTGAACGGGTCGAGCAGGGCGCCGCCGCCCAGCCCCAGATTGACCAGCTCGACACCGCCGAGGGAGGCGGCCAGCGCCGGCCAGGTGGTGGTGGGGCTCGCGGCGTTGGAGCCATGGCTGATCGAACTGCCGTGGTGCAGCCAGACCGCCCGGCCCGGGTCGGGCGCGGGCTCGACGGGGGCGTCGGTGCGCAGGGCGACGAGTTCGGTGGTCTCGTCGTGCGGCAGCCAGATCTCGATGTCCTTGACGCCCTCGGGCAGCTCGCCGAAGCGGAGGGTGCCGACCGGGCCCGGCGTGGTCTCGGCCGAACCGGTGGTCATGTCGAGGGTCACGGTGTTGCCGCCGGTCACCACCGCCTGCCCGGTGAGCCGGCCGTCGACGAGCAGGTCGTACACACCGTCCGGGCGGGCCGGGGCGCCGACGTAGGCGCGCTTGGTGGGCAGGGTGTCCAGCTCCAGGGCGGTGGCCCGGGTGCGCAGGGCGAGCCGTACCCCGGAGGGCTGGGACTCGGCGAGGGCGAGCTGCGGGTCGGCGCACTGTGCGCGGGCCCGGGCGGTCAGCCGGTGCGGCAGCACGCCGTGCTCGGTGCGCTCCACTTCGATGGCGCCGCGCAGGAGGTCCGCGGTGACGGGCGTGGTGATCCAGGAGGTCCGGGTGGTCATGATCTCAGCCTGTGGGTCGGGGGCCGGGTACGGCCCGGAGGTCGGATGTCCGAGGGGCGGGCGGGGAACCGGGGGCGGGGGAATTAGGTTTTTTCTCCGGGTGTGGACCAGCTCCGCAGCAGGGTGTCGAGGTGGTCGAGGGTCCAGGTCCACGACTCCTGCGCGCCGGGGGCGCTGTGGCTGAAGCCGCCCGCCAGCTCCAGGCTGACGAAGCCGTGGAAGACGCTGCCCAGCAGCCGTACGGCATGCGTCTGGTCCGGCTCCGTCAGGTCGTAGCCGCGCAGGATCGCCCGGGACATCTGTGCGTGCCGGCCCCCGGCGCTCGCCGCCGCGGCCTCCGGGTCGAGCCGGAACTGGGCGGCGGCGTAGCGGCCGGGGTGCTCCCTGGCGTAGTCGCGGTAGACGTCGGCGAAGGCGGTCAGGGCGTCCTTGCCGGCCCGTCCGGCCAGGGCGGCGGCGCCCCGGTCGGCCAGCTCCTCCAGGGCGAGCAGGGCGATCCCCGTCCTGAGGTCGTGGGAGTTCTTCAGATGCGAGTAGAGGCTCGCGACCTTGACGTCGAACTGCCGGGCGAGCGCCGAGAGGGTCACCTGGTCGAAGCCGACCTCGTCCGCCAGCTCCGCCCCCGCCCGGACCAGACGTTCCGTGGTCAGTCCCGCACGTGCCATAACCATCCCTCCATCAGCCTGAACCGATTATGCATTTGCCTATAAGGCTTAGGCAAATTAGCTTACGGAGTATGAAGCCGCTGACCGAGCAAGAGATCCGTACCGCGTTCGTGAACTGCACCAAGGGCGAGGCGAAGCGCCTGTCCGTACCGCGCGACCTGGCCGACCGGCCCTGGGACGACCTGGACTTCCTGGGCTGGCGGGATCCACAGGCACCCGACCGCGCCTACCTCGTCGCCGAGCTGGACGGCCGCCCCCGCGCCCTCGCCCTGCGCTCGCCCGCCCCCGGCGCCTGGCAGACACGGCGCAGCATGTGTGCCATATGTCTGACCCTGCACACCGGCGGCGTCTGTCTGATGGTCGCGCCCAAGGCGGGCAAGGCCGGGCAGCAGGGCAACTCCGTGGGCACGTACATGTGCGGCGATCTCGCCTGCTCGCTCTACCTCCGTGGGAAGAAGGACGCGGGCATCGGCTCCCGGCTCCCCGAATCCCTGACCCAGGAGGAGCGGATCCGGCGGGCCGTGGGGAACGTCGCGGTGTTCCTGGCCAAGGTGACCGCCTGACCCGGGCCCGCCCGAACAGGTCAGGCGGCCGGCCTGTCCATGCCGGCCCGCGGCACCGGGAACCGCTGCGCGCGGGCCGCCCACCGTCCCTCCGTACGGGAGATGCGCACCGGATGGCCGAAGCAGGCGCTGACCCGGTCCGTGGTGAGGACGTCGTCGGCGGGCCCCGACCCCACGCACCGCCCCGCGCGCAGCAGCATCGCATGCGTGGTGGAGGCGGGCAGCTCCTCCAGATGGTGGGTGACCAGCACCGTCGCCAGCTCGGGATGGGCCGACCGCAGCTCGTCCAGCGCGCTCAGCAGTTGCTCGCGGGCCGCCAGATCGAGACCGGTGGCCGGCTCGTCCAGCAACAGCAGCCGGGGCCGCGGCATCAGGGCGCGCGCGATGAGCGTACGTCCCCGCTCGCCCTGCGAGAGCGTCGGCCAGCGCGCCGCCTCCTTGCCGTCCATGCCCAGCGTCGCCAGCAGCCCGGCCGCCCGCGCGCGCTCCTCGGCCGACGGCGACCAGCGCGGCAGCGGCTCGACGGAGTTGGTCAGCCCGGTCAGCACCACGTCGAGGACCCGCAGCGGCGACCGCAGCGGATGGCGCGGGTTCACATGGCCCAGCAGGGCCCGCAGCCCGCGCAGATCGACCCGCCCCAGGGCCTCGCCCAGGATCTCGACCGTGCCGCGGGTGGGGTGCGTGAGCGCCCCCACCATCCCCAGCAGGGTGCTCTTCCCGGCGCCGTTGGCCCCGAGCAGCGCCCAGTGCTCCCCACCGCGCACGGTCAGCGAGACCGAGTCCAGCAGCAGTTTCCCGTCGCGGACGACATCCACGTCGTCCGCGCGCACCACCACGGTCGTCATGCGCGTGTACTCCTTCAGCCGGTCGCTTCGGCCGGTCGGTCAGTCGGCCGGCCCCGGTCCGGTTCGGTTCGGTCGGCCGGTTCGGTTAGTCAGTCAGTCAGTCAGCCAGTCAGTCAGTCGGCCGGCCGGTCGATCTCGGGCGTGCCGAGCGCGTCCAGGCCGCGCATGTCCTCGGCGGACAGCCGGATCGCGGCGGCGGCCAGGTTCTCGTCGAGATGCGCGGGCGAACCGGTGCCCGGGGTCGGGCACAGCACGGGGGAGCGGTGCAGCAGCCAGGCCAGGGCGATCTGCCCGCGCGTGGCGCCATGACGCCCGGCCACGGAGTCGAGCGCCGATGCCGTCGCACCTGTCAGCGCGCCGTTCGCCAGCGGGAACCACGGCAGAAACGCGAGCCCGTGCGTCTCGCACAGCTTCAGCACCTCCGCCGACGCGCGGTCCAGGAGGTTGAAGCGGTTCTGCACCGAGGCGATCCCGGTCAGGGAGAGCGCCCGTTCGAGCTGCTCGGCGGTGATGGTGTCCAGGCCGATGCAGCGGATCTTACCTTCCCGCCGCAGCTCGTCCAGGGCCCCTATCTGCTCCTCCATCGGCACCGCGGGGTCCAGCCGGTGGAGCTGGTACAGGTCGATCGTCTCCGTACGCAGCCGGCGCAGGCTCGCCTCGCACATCGCCCGCAGCCGCTCCGGGCGGCCGTCGACATGCCAGGTGCTGTCGCTCGTCCGCACCACGCCGCCCTTGGTCGCCACGGTCAGCCCGGCCGGATACGGCGCCAGCGCCTCGGCCACCAGCTCCTCCGCCAGCCCCGGCCCGTAGTTGTCCGCCGTGTCGATCAGGGTCGCCCCGCCGTCGACGGCGCGCCGCAGAACGGCGACGGCGTCCGCCCGCTCACCGCGCGGGCCCCAGTAACCGCCCCCGGTGAGCTGCGCCGTACCGAACCCCAGCCGCCGTACCGGCGCCCCGCCGCGCAGCGTGAAGGTCTCCGCGAGCTGTCCGCCCGCCAACTGTCCGCCCGCCAACTGTCCGGCCGTTCGTCCACCTGTACGTTCCGTCATTCCCGGACGGTATCCGACTGCGAACACCGCGCCACGCCGTACGGGAGCATGCGCTGCCCCTGCTCCGGCTGGGTACCGGCGCCCCGCAGGCGGGCCGGGTCCGCCCCGGCGGCCGGCGGCAGCGGGCTCAGTAGACGTCCCGTACGTACCGCTTCTCGGCGGCGAGCCGCTTGACGTACGCGGCGGCCCCTTCCTCGTCCAGACCCCCGTGGGCCATGGCCAGTTCGCGCAGCGCCCGGTCGACGTCCTTGGCCATCCGGGAGGCGTCGCCGCACACGTAGAAGTGGGCGCCGTCCTGGAGCCAGGACCAGAGCCGGCCGCCGTGCTCGCGCATCCGGTCCTGGACGTAGACCTTGGCCCGCTGGTCGCGGGAGAAGGCGGTGTCCAGCCGGGTCAGGGTGGCGTCGCGGCGCAGCTCCGCCAGCTCCTCCTGGTAGTAGAAGTCGGTGGCGCGCCGCTGCTCGCCGAAGAAGAGCCAGTTCGGGGCCTGGTGGCCACGGGCGCGCCGCTCCTGGAGAAAGCCGAGGAAGGGGGCGACCCCGGTGCCGGGGCCGACCATCACCATGGGGGTCGCGGGGTCGGCCGGCGGCCGGAAGTGCGGGGAGCGCCGCACGTGGACCGGTACGGGGCTGCCGGGCGCGGCGTCCGCGAGGAAGGCCGACGCGACCCCCTTGCGCGGCCGGCCGAGGCGGTTGTCGTACCGGACCACGGAGACCGTCAGCCGGACGAGCGCGGGATCGGTCAGCGGGCTGGACGAGATGGAGTAGAGGCGCGGTCGCAGGCGTTTGAGGGTGTCGGCCCACTCCGCGGCGGTGGCCCGTACGGGGTACTCGGCCATGATGTCGACGCACTGGCGCCCCCATGTCCACTGGGCCAGCTCGCCCTTGTTGTCCGGCCGCAGCAGCTTCTTGAGGGCGCGGTCGTGGGTACGGTCCGCGACGAGGCGCAGCAGCGCGGGGGTGATCGCGGCGATGTCGAGATGGCGGTGGAGCGCGTCACCGAGCGCCACCTCGCCGGGGCCGGAGAGGTCGACGGGCGTGGCGGCGTCGAGCCCGGTGACGGCGAGCCATTCGGCCACGAGGTCGGGGCAGTTGCGGGGCTGCACACCGAGGGCGTCGCCCGCCTCGTAGACGAGCGGGACGGGGCTGTCGCCGGTGTCGAAGGTGAACTCGCGCACCTCCTTGGTGGCGCCGGGGAGGCTGAGCAGCCGGTTCCCGGCCAGCCGGGCGGTGACCGGCGCGGCCTCGGAGGGACGGGCCTCCGGCGCGGACGGCGTGCTCCCGGCCGCCTGCTCCGACAGGGTCGCGCCGGGACCGGCGACGGCGTCCTCAGTGGCGACGGCGTCCTGACCGCCGGTCGCGCCCGGACCGCCGCTCGTGTCGGGACCGGTGGCCGGCTCCGTACGGAGGGCCGTGCGTACGTGGTCGAGCCACTGCTCGGCGGGCTGTTCGTACTCCGGTTCGCAGTCGGTACGGGGCACCAGACGGACGGCGCCCAGCTCGTCGAGGCGCGCGTCGAGCCGGCGGCCGTGGCCGCAGAAGTCGTCGTACGAGGAGTCGCCGAGGGCCAGCACCGCGTACCGGACGCCGTCCAGCCGGGGGGCGTCGGGCGCGCTGAGCGCCGCCCAGAAGCCGGAGCCGTTGTCGGGGGCGTCGCCGTCGCCGAACGTGCTGGTCACGACCAGCAGATCGGCGCCCCGCCCGACGGTGTCCCGCGCCGTGTCGTCGTCCATGTCGAGCAGCCGCGCCGCGTGTCCGTCCTCGGCCAGCCGCCGGGCCACCAGGGTCGCGGCCTCCTCGGCGTTGCCGGTCTGCGAGGCCCACAGGACGACGATCTCGCGCCCCGGCGCGGCGGCCGGGGAACCGCCGGGCAGCGGAGTCGCGGGGGTCGCGGGCGTGCCGGAGGTCGCGGGGGCGGCGGAGGCCGCGGTACGGGAGTACATCCCGGCGAGGACACCGTTGACCCACAGGGCGTGCGCCGGGGCGAACGGCGCACGGTCCGGCAGCACCGGCGTGGCGCCCCCGGCCCCCGCGCCCGCCTCCGTCCCGGCGCCCGCTTCACCGGCGCCCAGCCCGGTGAGGAACCCCGCCAGGTAGTGGCGCTCCTCCTCGGACAGCACCGGCGGCGCGAGATCCGCCCCGAACACCGCCGCCAGCGCGGCCACCCTCCCGTGCCCTTCGACCGCCGTGGACGCCTCCTCCACGGGAGGCGCGGCGGGCGGGGTGGCGAGCCGGGTCAGCGACACCGCGCACACCTTGAACTCCGGCTGGAAGGAGATCGGGTCGACCGCGTCGTTGGTGACCGCGTTGACGCAGGTGTACTCCCCGAACAGGTCGTTCCAGTGGAAGGGCGCGAAACAGCCCCCGGGCCTGACCCGCTCGGTCACCACCGCGGGCAGCACCGCCCGGCCCCGACGCGACGCCACCTCCACCGGGTCGCCCTCCGTGATGCCCAGCTCCCGAGCGTCCTGAGGATGGATCTCCACGAAGGGCCCGGGGTCGAGCTTGTTGAGCTTGGCGACCTTGCCGGTCTTGGTGAGCGTGTGCCACTGGTGCGGGAGCCGGCCGGTGTTCAGCACGTACGGGAAGTCGTCGTCCGGCAGTTCGGCGGCGGGCAGGTGCGGGCGCGCGTGGAACACCGCCCGGCCCGAGGCGGTGGGGAAGACGAGCCGGGGCCTGCCGCCGTCGGGACGTTCGGCCAGGGTCTGGCTGACACCGTCGTTGAGGTAGCGGACCGGGTTGCGCTCGGGGCCCGAAGCGGAGGCGCTGGGCCACTGCACGGGGGTGCGGCGCAGCCGCTCGTAGCTCACCCCGCGCAGGTCGTAGCCGGTCCTCGGGTTCCAGGCGCGCTTGATCTCCTCGAAGATCTCCTCGGCGCCGCCGTAGCCGAAGGCGTCCTCGTACCCCATCTCGCAGGCGATCCGCGCGATGATCCGCCAGTCCGGCCACGCCTCGCCCGGTGGCTCCACGGCCTGCCGGCTCAGGGTGAGGGTGCGCTCCGAGTTGACCTGGACGCCCTCGGACTCGGCCCACAGGGCGGCGGGCAGGGCGATGTCGGCGTACGCGTTGGTCTCGGTCTCGGCGAAGACGTCCTGCGTGACGACGAACTCGGCGCGTTCGAGCCCTTCGATGACCGTCCTGCGGTTGGCCACCGACGCGACGGGGTTGGTGCAGATGATCCAGCACGCCTTGACCTCCCCGTCGGCCATCCGCCGGAACAGGTCCACCGTGCCCTCGCCGAAGCCGTCCGCCCGTACCGTCCCGGGCCCGACGCCCCACAGCTCCTCGGTGAACGCCCGCTCCTCCGCCACCAGCACCGACCGCTGGCCCGGGAGCCCGGGGCCCATGTACCCCATCTCGCGCCCGCCCATCGCGTTGGGCTGGCCCGTGAGGGAGAACGGGCCGCTGCCGGGGCGGCAGATCGCCCCCGTCGCGAGATGTAGATTGACCAGCGCGTTGGTGTTCCAGGTGCCGTGCGTGGACTGGTTGAGCCCCATCGTCCAGCAGCTCATCCACTCGCCCGCGTCGCCGATCCACTCGGCGGCGCGCCGGATGTCCGCCTCCGGGATGCCGGTGATCTCCGCGACCTTCGCGGGCGGGTACTCCGCGAGGAAGGCGGGCATCTCCTCCCAGCCCTCGGTGTGCTCGGCGATGAACTCCGGGTCGGTACGGCCGTTCTCGACGAGGAGGTGCAGCAACCCGTTGAGCAGGGCGAGGTCCGTGCCCGGCCGGATCTGGAGGAAGAGATCGGCCTTCGCCGCGGTGGCCCCGCGTCGCGGGTCGACCACGATCAGCTTCGCGCCCGCCCTGACCCGCTCCATGAGGCGCAGGAAGAGAATCGGATGGCAGTCGGCCATGTTGGAGCCGGTGACCAGGAAGACGTCCGCGTGCTCGAAGTCCTCGTACGAGCCCGGCGGGCCGTCCGCGCCCAGCGACAGCTTGTAGCCGCTGCCCGCGCTCGCCATGCACAGCCGCGAGTTGGACTCGATCCGGTTGGTGCGCAGAAAGCCCTTGGCCAGCTTGTTGGCGAGGTACTGCGCCTCCAGCGTCATCTGCCCCGACACGTAGAAGGCGATCGCGTCCGGGCCGTGCTCGTCGAGGATCGCGCGCAGCCGCCGCGCGGTCTCCTTGACCGCCGCCTCCGTCGGGGACGGTACGGGCTCGTCGCCGCGCTCCGCCCGTACCAGCGCGGTCGTCAGCCGCCCCGGGGCGGTCAGCAGCGCGGCGGAGGTGGCGCCCTTCGTACAGAGCCGGCCGCGGTTGGCCGGGTGGGCCGGGTCCCCGGACGCCTTGAGGACGGTCCTGCGCCCGTCGGGCTCGGCGCCGACGTCGAGCAGGATTCCGCAGCCGACACCGCAGTACGAGCAGACGGTCCGCACCTGGGTGGCGGTGGCGGTGGCGCCGTCCTGGGGTTGTGCTGCGGTCACGGGCGGCCTCTTTCGTGGACGCGGGGGCCGCCGGGGGTCCGGGGCGTGCGGCCTGTCCTCCGACCGCCTTCCGACCGTACGAAGGGCCCGTTACCCGGAGATCACGCCGGACGCGTACGACGCGTTACGCCTGCCACACAGCCGCCCGCGCCGCCCCGTGAGGAGCTTCCGCTCCCCCTCCTGAGCAGTGGGGGAGCGGAGCCTCCTCAGCGAGGAGGCTTCTCACCGACGCGGCTCCTCACCCGATCAGGTGGAGCGGTCCCGCTTCCGCCCCGCACGCTCCCCGGTGTCCGTCACGCTGTCCCCGTGCCCGTCCGCCGCCCCCACGCCACCCGCTGAGGAGCCCGCCATGCCCGATCTCTGGATGCCCGGTGCGGAAAGACTCGACATCAGGGACCACGCCCCCACCGACGGCGGCCCGGCCAAGGCCGTCGCCCACATCACCTGGGACCGGAACGCGACCGAGGCCGAGCCCCGGGACCTCGTCCCGTACGCGAACCTCAGGGCGTACTTCTCCGGGGACGGCAAGGGCGTCGCCCCGCACCTCCTCTGGGACCCCTTCACCGGCACCTTCTGCCAGTTCGTCCCGGCCGACTCCCGGTCCAAGTCCCTCGCCGACCTGCCGGGCGGTACCCGGACCAACCGCGCCGGGGCGGTGGTCCTCCAGATCGAGGCGCTCTTCTTCCCCTGGTGCGTCGTGAAGGGGAAGGTGTACGAGTCGCTCAGGGACACCCCGTGCGAGGGGTGGCCCGCGCTGCACGCCTGGATCAAGGCGTGGGGCGTCCCCGACACCTGGCCGATGGGCAGGCCCGACGGGTTCGTGAGCCGGCGCGACGAGAGGGTCTGGGCGGAGAAGGCCGGCTGGTACGGCCACGCCCAGGTCCCGGAGAACGACCACACGGACCCCGGCACCTGGCCGGACTTCCCGTAGCCCGTAGCCCGTGGTTCTTGGGCCGTGGGCCGTGGTCCCCGGCCCGTCCTCGGAACTCCGGCCGGGGAGCTACCGGCCGAGGCGGTCGAGGCCGTCGAGACGGTCGAGCACGCGCCGCGTGACCTCCTCGACCTCGCCCAGCGCGTCGACGACGGCCGTACGCCCCGCGTAGTAGGCCAGCAGGGACTCGGTCTGCTCGTGGTGGATCCGCAGCCGGTGCCGGACCACGCCCTCGGTGTCGTCGGCGCGACCGCGCGCGAGCAGCCGGCGCACGACGATCTCGTCGTCGATCCGGAACTCCAGGACCCGGTCCAGCCTCTTCCCGAGCCCGGCCAGGATCGTGGTGAGCGCGTCCGCCTGGACCACGCTGCGGGGGAACCCGTCGAGCAGGAACCCCTGGGCCGCGTCCGCCGCGCCCAGCCGCTCCGTGACCAGGGCGGCGGTGAGTTCGGTGGGCACCAGCTCGCCCGCGCGCAGATACTCGTCCGCCTCCAGGCCCAGCGGGGTCCCCTCGGCGATGTGCGTACGGAACAGGTCACCGGTCGAGACATGGGGCACGCCGAACTCCGCGGCGAGAAGGGCTGCCTGGGTCCCCTTGCCGGCGCCGGGCGGGCCGAGAAGCACAAGTCGCACGCTGGGATCCTTCGCGGTCGCCCTCCGTCCCCGTCTTCCCGCGAGGCCGTCCCGTCGTTATACCCGCGCCCACCGGGCCCAGACGTGACGCCGCTCACGGCGGTGTCGGTGGGCTCGCCTATGCTGAAGGCGTCGTACCGGAACGGGGGTCGGGATGCGTTACGTCATCATCGGGGCGGGAGCGGTCGGCGGCAGCGTCGGCGGCCGGCTCGCCGAGGCGGGCCAGGACGTGGTCCTGGTCGCGCGAGGCGCGCACCACGCGGCGCTGCGCGACCACGGCCTGCGGCTCACCACACCGGACGGCACCCGCACGCACCGGCTGCCGGTCGTCGACGGACCCGACGCCCTCGACCTGCGCCCGGACGACGTCCTGGTGCTCTCCGTGAAGACCCAGGACAGCACGGCGGCGCTGGACGCCTGGTCGGCCCGGCCCGTCGCGGGCGGCGGTACGGCGGGCGAGGTGCTGCCGCTGGTCTGCGCGCAGAACGGGGTGGAGAGCGAGCGGCTCGCCCTGCGCCGCTTCCGGCACGTGTACGCGATGTGCGTCTGGCTGCCCGCGACCTATGTCGAACCGGGCGCGGTGAGCGCCGGAGGCGCCCCGTACACCGGCATGCTGCACCTCGGCCGGTACCCCTCGGGGACGGACGGGACGGCCGCCGCGATCGCCGCCGGGATCGAGAAGGGCAAGCTCCTCGCGCCGGTCGTGCCGGACGTGATGCGCTGGAAGTACGCCAAACTGCTGGCCAACCTCGCCAACGCGATCGAGGCCGTCACCGGGGCGATCGGCGAGGAGAGCTGGGAGCTGGTCCGGCGCGCCACGGCGGAGGGCGCTGCCGTCCTCGACGCGGCGGGCATCGCATACGCGGGCCCCGAGGAGCAGGCCGAGACGCGCGGCGACCACATCACCTTCGCTCCGGACAGCGGCGTCGAGCGCGGCCACGGCTCGTCCTGGCAGAGCCTCAGCCGGGGCACGGGCACGATCGAGGCGGACTATCTGAACGGCGAGATCGCCCTGCTGGGCCGGGCCCACGGGGTCCCCACCCCGGTCAACGACACGCTCCAGCGCACCGCCAACGCCTTCGCGCGGGAGCACCGCGCGCCGGGCTCGATGAGCGTCGCGGAGCTGGCCGCCCTCATCGACGCCGCAGGCTGACGGCCCGCGCCGCAGGCTGGCGGCCCGCGCCGCGAGCTGACGCCGCACGCCCGAGCTGACGGCCCACGCCTCACGCGTGGCCGACGAGTTCCCTGGCCGGGGCCGCCGCCGCGCTGTCGTAGCGGCGCAGGAGCAGCGACGCCACCTCCGGCGCCGCGCCCAGCACCCCGGCGAGTACATCGGCGCCCGCCTCCCGCGCGCCCGCCGCGATCCGGTCGGGGAGCCGGCCCGGGGCGATGACGTACGGGGCCACCGCCACCCGCCGGACGCCCTCCACCCGCAGCGCGCGGACCGCGTCCTCGGTGCGGGGCAGGGATGCGGAGGCGAACGCAGGCCGCACGGCGCACCAACCGGTGTGCCGCCACTCCCGCGCGATATCAGCGATCACTGCGATCGCCTCCGGGTCGGAGGAGCCCGCCGAGGCCAGGACGACCCCGGTCGAGCACTTGTCGGCGGGCGTCAGGCCCGCCTCGTACAGCCGCCGTTCCAGCGCGGCGCCCAGCAGCGGCGACGGGCCGAGCACCCCGGCCTGCCGGATCCGCAGGCGCGGATGGCGGAGCGTCGCCGCGCGCAGCACCGCGGGGATGTCGGCCTTGGCGTGGAAGGCGCGCGTCAGCAGCAGCGGCAGCGCGACCACCTCCCGTACGTCCTCCACCGCGAGCCGGTCGAGGACGCTCTCCACGGACGGGGTGTCGAAGTCCAGGAACCCGGTCTCCACCCGCAGCCCCGGCCGCAGCGCCCGCAGCCGCCGGGTCAGGGCGCGTACGGTCGCGGCGTGCCGGGGGTCGCGGCTGCCGTGCGCCACGAGCAGCAGCACGGGCCGCGGCGCGCGGTACGACAGCAGACGGCGCACGGCTCCTGTCATCGCCATCAGCTCTTCACCAGCAGGCCGCGCCCGCGCAGCACCCGCCGCTCCAGCGGGCTGAAGATCAGCAGGTCGATGGCGATCCCGACGATCAGGATCAGGAAGATGGCGAGGAACACCATCGGCATGCTGCCGACCGTACGGCCGTTCTCCAGCAACTGACCGAGCCCGACGCCGAGATCCGGTGAGGACGCGATGATCTCCGCGGCCATCAGCGAGCGCCAGGAGAACGCCCAGCCCTGCTTGAGCCCCGCCAGATAGCCGGGCAGCGCGGCCGGCATGACGATGTGCCAGGTGCCCCGCAGCCCCGTCGCGCCGAGCGTGCGCCCGGCGCGCAGGAAGAGCGGCGGCACCTGGTCGACCCCGGAGACCAGCCCGTTGGCGATCGAGGGGACCGCGCCGAGCAGGATCACCGCGTACATCATCGAGTCGTTGAGACCGAGCCAGATCACGGCCGGCGGCACCCAGGCCACCGACGGCAGCGACTGGAGCCCGGAGAGGATCGGGCCGATGGCCGCGCGGACGAACTTCACCCGGGCCACCAGGAGCCCCAGCGGGGTGCCGATCAGCAGAGCCAGCAGGAAGCCCAGCAGACCGCGCGAGACGCTGGTCCAGATGTAGCCGAGCAGGGTGCCCTGCGCCCACGCGTCGGAGACCTCGCCCCACACCGCGCCCGGCGACGGCAGCTTGTAGCTGTCGGTCACCTCGGCCCACACCAGCACCTGCCACACCACCAGCACCACCGCGACGGCGATCGCCGGCGGCAGCGCCTTCGAGACGAGCGTCCGGCGCAGCGGTGTGCGCCCGGTCTGTACGGTGTCCAGCGCGTCGAGCCCGGCGCCCAGACCGGCCAGGTCGACGCCGGGCGCGGCGTCCCGCTCGGCGGCGTCCCGCCCGGTCGCGTCCCCGCGCGGCGTCCCCTGCTCGGACGTCGTCTCAGTGCTGGCCATGACGGCGGATCTCCCCACGCAGTTCTTCGGTGATCTCGACGGACAGCTCCGCGACCGCGGCGTCCTCGATACGGCGCGGCTGCGGGATGTCCACCCGCCACTCGCGGGCCACCCGGCCGGGCCGGGACGACAGCAGGACCACGCGCTGGGCGAGCCGTACCGCCTCACGGACGTTGTGCGTGACGAACAGCACCGACAGGTCGGTCTCCCGCCAGATCCGGGTCAGCTCGTCGTGCAGCACGTCCCGGGTGATCGCGTCGAGCGCCGCGAACGGCTCGTCCATCAGGAGCAGTTGGCTGTCCTGCGCGAGTGCGCGGGCCAGCGCGACACGCTGGCGCATCCCGCCGGACAGCTCGTGCACCCGCTTGCCGTACGCCCCGTCGAGCCGGACGAGCCCGAGCAGCCGCTCCGCCTCGCCGCGCCGCTCCTGCTTGGCCACCCCGCGCAGCCGCAGCGCCAGTTCGATGTTCTTGCCCGCGGTGAGCCACGGGAACAGCGCGTGCTCCTGGAACATCAGCGCGGGCCGGCCGCCGGGCGTCTCGATGGACCCGGTGGACGGCCGGTCGAGCCCGGCGACCAGATTGAGCAGGGTGGACTTGCCGCAGCCCGAGGCTCCCAGGAGGGTGACGAACTCGCCGGGCGCGACGTCGAGCGTGATGTCGTCCAGTACGAGCTGCCGCCCCGCAGGGGTCGCGAAGGACTTCGAGACGTGCGCGATTCGGGCGGCGTGGTCCACCGCCGGGGTGGCCTCGGCGGCCTTGGCAAGGGTCGATGCCACGGTCGTCACCTCCTGGGAACGGTGTGGTTTCGGGGGTTTCGGGTGCGGGGGCGGGTGCGGGTGTGCGCACCCGCCCGTGCGTACGGCGTCACGGATCTACCGGTCGCCGAGACCCGCGTCGCCGACCTCGGTCTTCCCCTCGGCCTTCAGCACCTTGTTGAGCGGCCGCACGTCGTAGATGCCGTTCAGGTCGGGCTTCTTCAGCAGTCCTGCCTTGACCGCGTGGTCCGCCTCCGAGCGGAGCGTCGAGGCCAGCGGGTCGTCGGTGATCTTGATGGACTTCCACGCCGGGTCCAGGACGTCGGCGGGCAGTGCCTTGCCGGAGAGCTTCTTCAGCGCGTCGTTGGCCGCCGCCTTCGCCTGGGCGTCGTTGGCGTTGATCCACGCGTTCGTCTTCACCGTGCCGCGCAGGAACGCCTCGACGACGTCCGGGTGCTCCTTCAGGAACGTCTGCGACACGATGATGTTGGTGATCACGAACTGCTGGTCGGGCCAGAGCGTCGACTCGTCCAGGATCTCCTTGGCGCCCTCGGCGACCAGCTTGGAGGCGGTCGGCTCCGGCACCCACGCGCCGTCGATGTCGCCGGACTTGTAGGCGTCCGGGGTGATCTTGTTGTCCGTACGGACGACGGAGACATCGCCCTTGCCGGACTGCGCGTCGACCTTCCACCCCTGCTCGGAGATCCAGTTCAGGAACGCGACGTCCTGCGTGTTGCCGAGCTGCGGGGTGGCGATCTTCTTGCCCTTGACGTCGGCCAGGGACTTGATCTTCTCGGGGTTGACGACGAGCTTCACCCCGCCCGACGCGGAGCCGCCGATGATGCGCAGCCCCTTGCCCGCGGTCTGGGTGTAGCCGTTGATGGCGGGGGAGGGGCCGATGAAGCCGATGTCGATGGAGCGCGCGTTGAGCGCCTCGATCTCGGAGGGGCCCGCGTTGAACGTCGTGGCCGACACCTTCGTGCCGCCCAGCTCCTTCTGGAGGATGCCCTTCCCGATACCGACCAGCGCCGTGGCGTGCGTGAGGTTCGGGAAGTAGCCGACGCGCACGGTGTCGGCCGACAGCGCCTTGCCGGTGGGCGCGGGGCCCGACTCCTCGGAGGAGGAGTCGGCGGCGGAGCCGTAGCCGCACGCGGAGAGCACGACGGCGAGCAGGGGCAGTGCGGCGACGGCGGCCAGTCGGCGGCGCGGGACGGTGCGGGAGGCAGGCACGGGAGGGGTTCCTCTCGTTGGCCCGGTGCTCACGCCCCGGTCGGACAGGGGGGCGTGGCCGGGATGTCGGCAGATCTTCGGCGAGACGCGTGGGACGGGTGCGGCTGGTGGGGCATACGGGCGCGCGAGCGGTGCGCGTACGTCATCGCGCACATCGCGCCACCCCGCCCGTCCCCGCGCCGAGGGCGCCGCTGCCCACCCGGCCGCCCTCCTTCGCGAACGTCGCGTAGACGTCGTGTGCGACGCCCGCCATCAGAAGTCCCAGCCCTCGTCGTCGGCCGCCGGGGCGGCGGCCTCGGCGTCGCCGTCGGCGAACGCCTCGCCCGCCATACCGGCGCTCAGCGTCGTCCCGTCGGCGGGGTCGATCAGCAGAAACGATCCGGTACGCCGTGAGTCCGCGTACGCGTCCAGCGCCAGCGGCTCGGCCGTACGGACCACGACCCGGCCGATGTCGTTGGCGACGAGCTGCCCCGGCGCCGGGTGCTGGGAGAGGTCGTCCAGCGTCAGCCGGGACGGGATGTCCTTGACGATCGCCTTGACCGTACGGGTGGTGTGCTTCAGCAGCACCCGCTGGCCCACCCCGAGCGGCCGGTCGGCCACATGGCAGACGGTCGCCTCGATGTCCTGCGTGGTGGCGGGCGCGTCGCCGGTCGGCACGATCAGATCGCCGCGCGAGACGTCGATGTCGTCGTCGAGCAGCAGCGTGACCGACTGCGGGGTCCAGGCGATGTCCACCGCCCCGCCCAGCAGGTCGATCCCGGCGATCTTCGAGGTACGGCCGGACGGCAGGACGGTCACCTCCTCGCCCACCCGGAAGGTGCCCGCGGCGATCTGGCCCGCGTACCCCCGGTAGTCGGGGTGCTCGGCGCTCTGCGGCCGGATCACGTACTGGACGGGCAGCCGCGCGTGGCAGCCGGTCAGGTCGTGGCTGACCGGAACGGTCTCCAGGTGCTCCAGCACCGTCGGGCCGCCGTACCAGTCCATGTGCGCGGACGGCTCCACGACGTTGTCGCCGGCCAGCGCCGAGATCGGGATCGCGGTGATCTCCGGAACGCCGAGGGAGGCCGCGTACGCCGTGAACTCCTCGGCGATCCGGGCGAATACGGGTTCCGCGTACTCCACCAGGTCCATCTTGTTGACGGCGAGGACGACGTGCGGGACGCGTAGCAGCGCGGCGACGGCGGCGTGGCGGCGGGTCTGTTCGACCACGCCGTTGCGGGCGTCCACCAGGACCACGGCCAGTTCGGCGGTGGAGGCGCCGGTGACCATGTTGCGGGTGTACTGCACATGGCCCGGGGTGTCGGCGAGGATGAACCGTCGCCGGGGCGTGGCGAAGTAGCGGTAGGCGACGTCGATGGTGATGCCTTGTTCGCGCTCGGCGCGCAGTCCGTCGGTGAGCAGCGCCAGGTCGGGCGCCTCCTGGCCGCGGCTCAGGGAGGCCCGCTCGACGGCCTCCAGTTGGTCGGTGAGGACCGACTTGGAGTCGTGGAGCAGCCGGCCCACCAGGGTGGACTTGCCGTCGTCCACGGAGCCCGCGGTGGCGAAGCGCAGCAGCGTGGTCGCCGCGAGCGGCCCGCCGAGCGGATCCGAGGTGTGCGTGTGCGTGCTCGGCATGGCTAGAAGTACCCTTCGCGCTTGCGGTCTTCCATCGCGGCCTCGGACATCTTGTCGTCGGCGCGGGTGGCGCCGCGCTCGGTGAGCCGGGAGGCGGCGATCTCGGTGATCACCGCGTCGAGGGTGGTGGCGTCGGAGTCGACGGCGCCGGTGCAGGACATGTCGCCGACGGTGCGGTAGCGCACGAGGCGCGTCTCGACGGTCTCGGTCTCCTTGGGGCCGCCCCAGTCACCGGCGGTCAGCCACATCCCGCTGCGGCTGAACACCTCGCGCTCGTGGGCGAAGTAGATCTCCGGCAGTTCGATCCCCTCGCGGGCGATGTACTGCCAGACGTCCAGCTCGGTCCAGTTGGAGAGGGGGAAGACCCGGACGTGTTCGCCGGGGGCGTGCCGGCCGTTGTAGAGCTGCCACAGCTCGGGGCGCTGGCGGCGCGGGTCCCACTGGGAGAACTCGTCGCGCAGGGAGAACACCCGTTCCTTGGCGCGTGCCTTCTCCTCGTCGCGGCGTCCGCCGCCGAAGACCGCGTCGAACCGTTCGGTCTGGATCTTCTCCGTGAGGGGCACGGTCTGCAGCGGGTTGCGGGTGCCGTCGGGCCGCTCGCGTAGTTTTCCGGCGTCGATGTACTCCTGTACGGAGGCGATGTGCAGCCGCAGTCCGTGCTGTTCCACGGTGCGGTCGCGGTACTCCAGGACTTCGGGGAAGTTGTGTCCGGTGTCGACGTGCAGCAGGGAGAACGGTACCGCCGCCGGGGCGAAGGCCTTCAGTGCCAGGTGGAGCATGACGATGGAGTCCTTGCCGCCGGAGAAGAGGATCACCGGCCGCTCGAACTCGCCCGCGACCTCGCGGAAGATGTGGACGGCCTCGGACTCCAGGGAGTCCAGATGGCTCAGTGCGTACGGTGCGTTCGTGCCCTCGGTGACGGCTGCGACGGTGGTGGTCACGCGAGACCCCTCTCGGTGAGCAGCGCGTGGAGCGCGGCGGCGGACTCCTCGACGGACTGGGTGTGCGACTCGATCCGCAGGTCCGGTGCCCCGGGGGCCTCGTAGGGGTCGTCGACCCCGGTCAGCCCGGTCAGCTCGCCGGCCGCCTGCTTGGCGTACAGGCCCTTCACATCGCGTACGGAGCACACCTCGACCGGGGTGGCCACATGCACCTCCAGATACCCGGTGCCCTCGGCCCGGTGGCGTTCGCGGACGGCCTCCCGGCTGTCCGCGTACGGCGCGATCACCGGGACCAGCGCCTTGACGCCGTTGGCCGCGAGCAGTTCGGCGACGAAGCCGACGCGCTGCACGTTGGTGTGCCGGTCCGCGCGGCTGAAACCGAGGCCCGCGGAGAGGAACTCCCGGATCTCGTCGCCGTCCAGCACCTCCACCCGGTGTCCCTCGCCGCGCAGCCGCTCGGCCAGCGCGACCGCGATGGTGGTCTTGCCGGCGCTCGGCAGCCCGGTGAGCCAGACCGTGGCGCCCCGTTCCGTCGCGCTCAACCGTTTCTCCACTTCCTGTTCCTGGTGGACCGTCATCAGTGCAGCCCGCATTCGGTCTTGGACCGGCCCGCCCAGCGGCCGGCCCGCGCGTCCTCGCCCGCCAGCACCCGGCGGGTGCACGGCGCGCAGCCGACCGAGGCGTAACCGTCCTCCAGCAGCGGGTTGGTGAGTACCCCGTGCTCCCGGACGTACGCGTCCACGTCGTCCTGCGTCCAGCGCGCGATCGGCGAGACCTTCACCTTGCGGCGCTTCTCGTCCCAGCCGACCACCGGAGTGTTCGCGCGGGTCGGGGACTCGTCGCGACGCAGCCCGGTGGCCCACGCGTCGTACCCGGTCAGGCCCTCCTGGAGCGGCCCGACCTTGCGCAGCGCGCAGCACCGGTCCGGGTCGCGGTCGTGCAGCTTCGGGCCGTACTCGGCGTCCTGCTCCGCGACGCTCTGCCGCGGGGTGAGCGTGATGACGTTCACGTCCATCACCGCGTCCACGGCGTCCCGGGTCCCGATGGTCTCGGGGAAGTGGTAGCCGGTGTCCAGGAAGACCACGTCGACGCCCGGCCGTACCCGGGCGGCGAGGTGGGCGACCACCGCGTCCTCCATCGAGGAGGTCACACAGAACCGGGCGCCGAAGGTGTCCGTGGCCCAGGTCAGGATCTCCAGGGCCGACGCGTCCTCCAGGGCGCGCCCCGCCTCTTCCGCGAGGGCCCGGGGATCGTCGGTCTCCGTCAGTGCCGTCATGTCTCTTCCCCTCCGTCACTTCGCCGGAGCCCCCGGGCGAGCAGCCCGAGGAACTTCAACTGGAAGGCCCGATTGCACGCTCCGCATTCCCAGGCGCCGTGACCCTGCTCGCCGGGGCGCAGGTCCTCGTCGCCGCAGTAGGGGCAGTAGAAGGGGGCCGCGCGTTCGCTCATGACAGGGCCTCCTCGCTGGCCCGGGCCGCCCAGGTGGCGAAGCGCTCGCCGTCCTCGCGCTCCTTCTCGAAGCGTCCGAGGACCCGCTCGACGTAGTCGGGCAGCTCCTGCGAGGTGACCTTCAGCCCCCGGACCTTGCGGCCGAACCCGGCCTCCAGGCCCAGCGCGCCGCCCAGGTGCACCTGGAAGCCCTCGACCTGGTTGCCGTCCTGGTCCAGCATGAGCTGGCCCTTGAGACCGATGTCCGCGGTCTGGATACGGGCGCAGGCGTTGGGGCAGCCGTTGATGTTGATGGTGATCGGCTCGTCGAAGTGCGGGATACGGCGCTCCAGCTCGTCGATGAGGGTGGCGCCGCGCTCCTTGGTCTCGACGATCGCCAGCTTGCAGAACTCGATGCCGGTGCAGGCCATCGTGCCGCGCCGGAACGGCGAGGGCTTGACGCGCAGGTCCAGCGCTTCCAGACCGGCGACCAGGGAGTCGACCCGGTCCTCGGCCACATCGAGGACGATCATCTTCTGCTCGGCGGTGGTACGGAGCCGGCCCGAGCCGTGGGCCTCGGCCAGCGCGGCGATCTCCGCCAGCTTCACACCGTCCACCCGGCCGACGCGGGGCGCGAAGCCCACGTAGAAGCGGCCGTCGCGCTGACGGTGCACACCGACGTGGTCGCGCCACCGCTGGAGCGGCTGCTCAGGGGCGGGCCCGTCGATCAGCTTCCGCTCCAGGTACTCGTCCTCCAGGATCCGGCGGAACTTCTCCGCGCCCCAGTCGGCGAGCAGGAACTTCAGCCGGGCGCGGGTGCGCAGCCGGCGGTAGCCGTAGTCGCGGAAGATCGAGATGACCCCGGTGTAGACGTCCGGCACCTCGTCGAGGGGCACCCAGGCGCCGAGGCGCTGGCCGATCTTGGGGTTGGTGGAGAGTCCGCCGCCCACCCAGAGGTCGAAGCCGGGGCCGTGCTCGGGGTGGTTCACCCCGACGAACGCGATGTCGTTGATCTCGTGGGCCACGTCCAGCGACGGCGATCCGGAGATCGCCGACTTGAACTTGCGCGGCAGGTTCGAGAAGTCCGGGTTGCCGATGACGCGGCGCTGGATCTCGTCGATCGCGGGGGTGCCGTCGATGATCTCGTCCTCGGCGATCCCGGCGACCGGCGAGCCGAGGATCACCCGGGGGGTGTCCCCGCACGCCTCGGTGGTGGAGAGCCCGACCTCTTCGAGGCGCCGCCAGATCTCCGGGACGTCCTCGATCCGGATCCAGTGGTACTGGACGTTCTGCCGGTCCGTGATGTCGGCCGTACCGCGCGCGAACTCCTGCGAGATCTCGCCGATGACCCGGAGCTGCTCCGTGGTGAGCCGCCCGCCGTCGATCCGTACCCGCAGCATGAAGTACTCGTCGTCCAGCTCCTCCGGCTCCAGGATCGCGGTCTTGCCGCCGTCGATCCCGGGCTTGCGCTGGGTGTACAGCCCCCACCAGCGCATCCGGCCGCGCAGATCGTTGGGGTCGATCGAGTCGAAACCGGCCTTGGAGTAGATCGTCTCGATGCGTGTCCGCACATTGAGACCGTCGTCGTCCTTCTTGAACTGCTCATTGCCGTTGAGCGGAGTGAAGTGACCCCTGGCCCACTGGCCCTCGCCGCGGTGACGGCTCACCTTGCGGCGTGGCGTGGCGGGGGACGGCTGTTCCGGCGTGACGGCCATGGCGGTTACGTCCATTCGAGACATGCGGGAGGGCTGCTCCGAGCCGCACGGGCGCGCGGACGCGGCGGTGCGCGGAAGCAGGGACAGGGAAAAGGGGTGAACGCGGCGGTGCTGGGACTCTCAGCCCGCCGGACAGATGGCGCTGGACATGCGGCAGAGATCGACGTGCCGTCGACTCACCAAGGCGATTCCAGAGCTGGACATGACGGAAGCGTGTCACGCGGATCTCTGGCCAGTCCACCGTTATCCATCATGTGGACCATAACGTACCGCTATGTGAGACGGTGTGTTGTCCGTCACGGAGTGTCGGTGTTTAACCCCTGATCCGGGGCCGTTCCGTACGCCCGGTCCGGGTCAGGCCGCCGGGTGCGCGCCGGGCCACGGGCCGGGGGACGCCACCTCGGGCTCCTCCGCCGTCTCCGTCCCGAAGAGCCGGAAGCCCCGCCGCAGATAGTTGTCCATGGCGTGCTCGCCGTCCTTCGAGCAGGTGTGCAGCCACACCCGCTTCACCGGATCGGCCCCCGGCCACCGCTCGGCCAGGTCCCAGGCGCGCGCCACCCCGTACGACAGGAGGTGGCCGCCGATCCGGCGGCCACGGAAGGCGGGGACCAGCCCGAAGTACGCGATCTCGACCGCCGCGCCCTCCTGCGCCTCCATCTCGATGTACCCGGCCGGGGTGCCGTTCTCGTACGCCACCCAGGTCTCCACACCGGGCCGCGCGAGATACGCCGACCACCGCGCGTAGGTCCACGGCAGCCGGTCCGTCCAGCGGACGTCGCCGCCGACGGCCGTGTACAGGAACCGGCTGAACTCGGGCGAGGGCGCCTCGGCCCGTACGATCCGCACCCCGTCGCCCGGAGGAGCCGCGGCGGGCCGCAGATCGGCGGGCGAGGTCTGCTCCAGGGACCAGGTGGTCACGGTGATGGTCATACGGGCCAGGAGACCACGGCGCGGCGGACGGGGCGGCGGCGGCCCCCGTCCCCGGTGCGGGCAACCCGGCGCCGGGCCCTTGTCCCCGGGTGCGTCCACTCCGGTGGCGGGCCCTCGTCCCGGGTGCGGACACCCCGGCGGCGGGCCCTCAGGGCAGAGGCAGCCCCCGGGCGCTCACCACCGCGGGCGCCGTCGAGTGCGGCAACAGCTCCGCGGGGTGCTCCGGGGCGACCAGCTCCACCTCGACCTCCTCGCCGAAGCGGTACGGCCGGTGCGCCAGCACCCCCGGGAGACGGCGCCGTAACCGCGACATCTCGGCCCGGACCGTCACCGTGCGGCCGGCGTCCCCGAAGACGTCGGCGGCCAGCTCGGCGGCGCTGCGGCCCGCCCGGTGCGCCGCCAGGACGTACAGCAGCTCGGCGTGGCGCGGGGTCAGCTCCTGCGTCCAGCTCCCCGCCTGGCCCGACACGGTGACCGACCGGCGCCGGGGCCCGCTCAGATCCAGCACCACCCGGCCGGGCGGCCCGTCCGCGCGCTGTCCCCCGTCCACCCGGATCAGCCAGCCGCCGGGCAGCGGCTCGGCCGTGCACATGCCCAGCGACGGCTGCCAGAGCGGGCCCGCCCCGAGCGACTTGGGCAGCGGCAGCCGGTCCACCGGCGCCATGCCCGTGACCGCGGCCGTCCAGCCGTGGACGTCGACCACCAGGGCGCGCCCGTCCAGCCGGCACAGGATCGGCGCCGCCACCGAGCGCAGCCGCTCGACGCTCCGCGCGTGGCGCTCGCGCAGCTCGCTCTCGGCGAGCCGGGCGACCGAGGTGACCAGCGCCAGCGTCGTCGGATGGAACCCCGCCGCGGGGCCGCTCACATCGATCACCCCGAGCAGCCGCCCGTCCCTCGGGTCGCGGACCGGGGCCGCCGCGCAGGTCAGGGAGTGCAGGGCGTGCGCGAAGTGCTCGGCCGAGTGGACCTGGACCGGCCCGCCGAGCGCCAGCGCCGTACCGATGGCGTTGGTCCCGGTGCCCCGCTCCGACCAGTTCGCGCCCTCCTCCAGGCAGACGGCACCGGCCCGGCGCAGCGCCCCGAGGCCGCCCTCGCGCCAGAGCACCCGGCCCTCGGCGTCGCCGACCACCATGACCTGGGCCGAGGCGTTCACGATGCCGCCGAGCGCCTTGTCGAGCGACCGGGTCACCTCGCCCAGTGCCGAGGTGCGCCGCCGGTGCTCCAGCTCGTCCCGGCCGAGCAGGGCGCCGCCGCCCGCCGGACGGTCGGGGTCGAGGCCCATGCCCAGCGCCCGCGACCAGGAAGCGCCGATCACCGGCCGGGGCGCCACCGGGGGCCGCTCACCGGCCAGGGACGCGTCCCGGACCCGCCGCAGCAGCCGTCCGGCGCGGTCGCCGCCCATCGCCATGAGGCGGTTCAGATCGATCGGCGGATCCTTCGGCGGCAGATCCCGCACGGAGGTGTCCTCCGGCGGCAGGTCCTGCACAGGGGTGTCGTTCATCGGGGTCTCCAGGGCACCAGGGGCGCCATGTCGGGTCTCAAGGTGCCGTATCGATTCTTCTGCAACGGCCTGCAACCCTGGCGCATCGCTGACACGTGCGTGAAAGTGACTACCGGTCAGAGGTGGCGCCGTGTCGGCGCGGCACCACCTCTGGCGTGAACGGCCGGTCAGACGACGGGCCGCGCCCGCTCCACGACCGACGCCAGGTCGAGCGTGTGCGGCAGGGTGCCGAAGGCCGCGCCCCAGTCCCCGCCGAGCCGTGACGCGCAGAACGCGTCCGCCACCTCCGGCGGCGCCCACCGCACCAGCAGCGAACCCTGGAGCACCAGCGCCATCCGCTCCACCAGCCGCCGCGCCCTGGCCTCGATCCCGTCGAGATCGGCCAGTTCGGTCAGCAGGTCCTTGATCGCACGGTCCAGCCGGTGGTCGGCGCCCCGGGCCCGCCCCACCTCCTGGAGGAACGCGTTCAGCGCTGCGGGCTCCCGCTGGAGCGCCCGCAGCACGTCCAGCGCCTGCACATTGCCCGCGCCCTCCCAGATCGAGTTGAGCGGCGACTCGCGCAGCAGCCGCGGCATCCCCGACTCCTCCACGTACCCGTTGCCGCCCAGGCATTCCAGGGCCTCGGCGGCCAGCGGCGCCGCCCGCTTGGTCACCCAGTACTTGGCCGCCGGCACCGCGAGCCGCAGAAAGGCCCGCTCCTCCTCCGTGTCCGCGTCGTACGCCGCGGCGAGCCGCAGCGCGAGCGTCGTGGCCGCCTCCGACTCCAGCGCGAGATCGGCCAGGACGTTGCGCATCAGCGGCTTGTCGACCAGCTCACCGCCGAAGGCCGCGCGGTACGTGGCGTGGTGCACCGCCTGCGCCACGGACTGCCGCATCAGCGACGCCGACCCCACCACGCAGTCCAGCCGGGTCGCCGCGACCATCCCGATGATCGTCCGGACCCCGCGCCCCTCCTCGCCGGCCCGGCGCGCCCAGGTCCCGTCGAACTCGACCTCGCCCGAGGCGTTGGACCGGTTGCCCAGCTTGTCCTTGAGGCGCTGGAGGCGGAAGACGTTGCGCGTGCCGTCCGCCAGCACCCGCGGCACGAGGAAACAGGTCAGCCCGCCCGGTGCCTGCGCGAGGACCAGGAACCCGTCGGACATCGGCGCGGAACAGAACCACTTGTGCCCGGTCAGGACGTACTCCCCGGACGCGTCCAGCGGGACCGCCGCCGTCGTGTTCGCCCGTACGTCGCTGCCGCCCTGCTTCTCCGTCATGCCCATGCCGAACAGGACGCCGCTCTTCCCCGCGGCGGGCCGCAGCCCCGGCTCGTACACGTGCGCCGTCAGCCGCGGCTCCCACTCGGCCGCGAGCACCGGATCCGCCCGCAGCGCGGGCACCGCCGCGTGCGTCATCGACACCGGGCACAGATGCCCCGCCTCCGCCTGGCTCCACACCAGGAATCCGGCCGCGCGCCGCAGATGGCCGTCCGCCCTGCCCCAGGCGTCCGTCAGTCCCGAGGAGACCGCCCGCCCGAGCAGGTGATGCCAGTCGGGGTGGAAGTCGACCTCGTCGATCCGGTTCCCGTACCGGTCATGGGTGCGCAGGACCGGGGAGTGGTCGTTGGCCCGCGCCCCCCACTCCTGGACCTCGGCGGACCCGGCGGCGCCGCCGCGCGCCGAGAGCTCCGCGCGGGTCGTGTCGAGGAGACCGGGCGCGCTGTGCCGCTCCACGGCCTCGCCGAGGACCCGGTCCGCGCGGAAGACGTCGTACCCCACCAGGGGCGGAACCTGGTTGGTCACTGTGTGGGTGCTCGCTGCCATGCCGATACGGTAAGGAGGTGCAGGCAGCAAAAGAAACACCTGAGCGGCCGACTGGCCGACTCCACCGGGCCCGGGTCCTCTACCGCAACGTATCCAAGCGGAAGATGGCCTGGCTGCTGCTGAAAGACACGGTCAACTCGTGCATCGAGTACCGGATCCTGGGCCTCGCGGCCGAGGCGGCGTTCTTCACCCTGCTCTCCCTGCCGCCGCTGCTCCTCGGGCTGATCGGCCTGCTCGGCTACGTGGACGACTGGACCAACTCGACCACGGTCGCCTCCATGGAACGGAACATCCTCAGCGCCTCGGGCACGGTCCTCTCGGCACGCGGCGTGGACGAGATCGCCAAGCCCCTGCTGGCCGACCTCACCCGGGGCGGCCGGCCCGACGTCATCTCCCTCGGCTTCGCGATCGCGCTCTGGTCGGGATCGAGGGCGGTGAACGTCTTTGTCGACACCATCACCGTGATGTACGGCCTCGACGGGCGGCGCGGCATCGTCGCCACCCGGCTGCTCGCCTTCCTGCTCTACGTGGTGGCGATCGTGATCGGCGCGGTGGTGCTGCCCCTCGCGGTGGTCGGCCCCGACCGGGTGGTCGAACTGATCCCCTGGGGCACGGAGGTCGTCAGCGTCCTCTACTGGCCCGTGGTGATCGTCCTCTCCATCGCCTTCCTCACCACGCTCTACCACGTCTCCGTACCGGTCAGATCCCGCTGGATAGAGGACATGCCGGGCGCGCTGGTCGCCCTCGGCATGTGGGTCCTGGGCAGCTTCCTGCTCCGGATCTACCTGACGAACGCGGTCGAGGGTCCCACGATCTACGGCTCACTGGCCGCGCCCATCGCCGTACTGCTCTGGATAGGAGTCTCCGCGTTCGCGGTGCTGGTGGGGGCGGCGGTCAACGCGGCGATCGACCGGGTCTGGCCGTCGGTCTCCACGGCCGCGGCCCGCGCGGCCAACGAACGGCTGCGCGCGGCGCAGGCCGCGGAGCTGATGGCCCGCGCCTCGGCGCCGGCGGAGGGCCCGCAGGACGACGACGTGACCGATCCGGACATGCCGTCGGAGTTCCCGGAGCGCTGGTCCAAGTTCCTGCCGCCGGACGACGTCAAGTCACGGGTGACGGCGCGGCTGCACGGGGGGCGGCACCGGCACCCGAAGCAGCCGGGCGGGAGTGGCGGCGAGGGCGGGAGCGGGAAGGGCAACGACACGCCCTAGGAGGGCTCTTCCGGCGGCGGCGTGGTCGGTGGGCTCTCGTCGCTGCCGCCGCCGAAGAGCCGGCGCAGCCAGGAAAAGCCCGTACGCGGCTGCTCCTGCGGAGGGCTGATGCGCAGAAGCCAGAGGGGAGGCCCGTCGGCCCCCACAGCCTTCTTCATGTCCACGTGTACGAATCCGTTGGGCACGCCGATCCGCCGGACCAGGTCCTCGGTCATCGCCGCGACGACGGTGATCTTCGCGGGCCTCGAGACGCCCGCCTTTCCTGGCCCAGTCGTGCGGCGCTTCGGTGCTTCGGCCGCTCCGGCCGAATCGATCAACACGATCATGAACGGGGGCTCGGAGAAGCCGGGCGCGGACATCCTCGCGTTGAGGGTCTCGCTGAACGGACCGGCCAGCCGGTCCAGCACCTCGGACAGGGTGGACGCGGGATCGGGTGTCACCGAGAGCGAGATCAGAGGAGTGAGCGGCCGGGTCCTGTGGTCGACGACGGTGCCGGGCGAGCCGAGGACCTCCCGGCAGACCTGCCTGACCAGGGAGAGGAAGAGACCCCGGGCGGAACGGTCGTCCGGGGGGACGTTGTACACGACGATGGCGAGGCGGACGGCGTCACCGGAGGCGGGCGGGGAAGGCGGCACCGCCTCGGGGGCCGGGGGCCGGGGAGTTTCGAGTGCGGAGCGCCACTCCCGCAGTGACGCCCGCTGGGACGCGGCCCATTCCCCCTCGACACCGCGGAGCGGTTCGCCGTACCAGAGTGCCAGTGCCGAGCGGCGCAGCTCCGCGCTGCGCGCCGGATCGCCCTCCTTCCCGGTCTGCTGTGCCTCGGCCGCCAACTGGCCGACCCGGTACAGGTCCACCTGGTCCTGCCCGATGTCGAGACGGTAGTAGCCGTCCTCCTCCACGACGGGATGCCCGCCCGCGAGCAGTTCACCGATGGCGTCGGCGACCAGGACGTCCGTCCGCGTCGAGGGCTCGTCGTGCAGGGCGAGCACCAGCCCGTCGAGGGAGACCCAGGCGCCCTGGGCCAGCAGGAGCCTGCTGAGGACGACCCGTCCTGCGGGCGTTCCGGGCGTACGGTCCCGCCCGCCGTCGACCGCCCGCAGTGGCCCCAGCACTCCGTACTGCCACCGGGGCCCTGGAACGGCCCCCGAGTCCGGGAGGCCCTCCGCCGTCAGCGCCTCCGCGCCGCGCCGCCGCTCCTCCGGGGTCTTGGCCAGCAGATCCAGGATCGCGTTCTCCAGCACGGCGGGCAGTCCGGGCCGCAGCTCACCGGGCGACCGGGGCCGCTCCTCCCGGTGGGCCGTGAGCGTCCGCCAGATGTCCGGGTACGCGAACGGCGGCTGCCCGGTGGCGAGTTCGTAGAGGACACAGCCGAGCGAGTAGAGATCACTGAGCTGGTCGACCTCCCCGCCCGCGATCTGCTCGGGCGACATGTACTGCGGGATCCCCGTGGCCGTGGACCTGCGGGCCACCTGGGAGATGCGGGTGGAGTCGAGGCCGCCGGTCTTCACGACGCCGTCCGCCCCCAGGATGATGCTCGCCGGTGAGAGATTCCGGTGCCAGACGCCCTGGTCATGGGCGTACGCGAGGGCGGCGAGTACCTGCCGGGCGAGGTCGGTGATCTCGGCCGCGGAGAGCGGCGGATGCCCGGGGTCCGCCGGCCGCGCGTCGAGACTGGGGCCGGTCACCAGCTCCATCACCACGTAGCAGGAGCCGTCGTCGGCCGTGCCGAAATCATGGATGGTGATGATGCCCGGGTGCCGCAGCCCGGCGACCACCCGCATCTCACGGTGGAACCGCGCCTGGGCCCGGGTGGCCACCGCGCCGATCTCGGGACCGGCACCGCGCACCCACTTCACCGCGACCTGACGCCGCTCCGTCAGGTCGTACGCCCGCCACACCAGGCTCCGCTCGCCGCGCCCGATGACCTCAAGCAACTCGTACCGCCCGGCCAGCACCTCGTGTTCGGGCGCCGTCGGCACCGGCTCCGGATCCGGCGGCTCAGGCCCCCGCAGCAGCCGTACGCTGTCCCGGCTCACCAGGGCGAACGGCTCGCCGTCCGCCGCGCCGCCCAGCAGCGCGCGGAACTCGCCGCGTGCCGAGCCCGCGCGGGACTCGATCTCCGCGCCCACCCGGTCGAGCAGGCCCACCGTACGGGCCAGGCTCGTCCGGGGGAGCGAGCGGAGCAGGACCTCGCGGACGCCCGGGCGGAAGTCGTACGAGCCGGGCGGGCCCGGTACGGAGCGGAGCATGCCGCTCAGGACCACCTCCGCGAGGTGCTGCGGCCGGGGGTGTTCCTCGACGGCCGCCTGGACCAGCCGCATCACCGGCAGGTGCGCCGGGCCCACCGCCAGATGCCCGGCCAGCCGGACCGCCTGCGGCGAGGCGGCCGCACGGAAGCGCAGCACCAGTTCGGCGGCCGGGACATCCTCGGGGACCAGCCCCTCCGTGGCCCCGCTCTGCCACGTTTCCGGGAGGGCACGGGCCCGCCCCGCCGGGAGCAGCGCGGCGGCGCCGGGGAACGACGCGCCGCCCGGCGAGGCCACCAGCCCCGCCCAGTGTGTGAGCCACCCCGCCGTCGGCTCCAGTACCGGTACGGGGATGCCGCGCGCCGGACCGTCGTACGGCATGAAGCGCAGCGCGGTGTTGGGCGCGCCGGGGCCCGGCGCCGAGAACAGGCCCGGCACCGGGGCGAGCGCGGTCTGCTGCCACATCCGTTCCGGCAGCGGCTGGAGCACCGCCACCGGCAGCCGCCGCGCCCAGCCCCGCAGGGTGTCGTACCAGCGCCGCCCCGCCGGTCCCTCCCGCCACTGGGGTCCCATCGCGTCGCTGATGACCAGGGTCAGCGTGCGCCCGGCCGTCCACTGCCGTGGCGGTACGGCGCCGTCCGCCCCGAGCCGGACCGGCTCCACCGTGCGGAACGCGCCCGTCTGTCCGAAGGCCGTGAACAGATCGCGGGCCAGCGGCTGCCACATGGCCATCGTCGGCCCCTCGTCCACCACCAGCCTCAGGTGAAGCCAGCGTTCCCGCGCGGGACGCAGTTCGGGCAGCCACTGCTCCCGGCGGGTGCCGAGCGAGGCGATGCGGTACGCCGTGCCCGCCTCGTCCAGTTCCCGTCGGCTCGTCGACGGCACCGTCCTGCGCAACGGGCGCAGCGCCCGCTGGAGCGCCAGCGGGCGGGAGATCATCGGGGGCGCGGGCGCCAGCACCCCGGGCGGCTTCGCCGACTCCCGTTCCTCCGGGGGTGCGGCGCCGGAGGGCGCGGGGGCGGTGCGCAGCACCACGGGCTCGGGGGGACGGGGCGCGGGTGCACCAGGCGTGTCCCGGGCACCGGGCCGGCTGATCCGTGGCAGTTCGACGGACGGGACATCGACCGCCATGCCGGCCTCCGGCCACACGACCTCGGCCGGGCCGGCAGACGGTCCGGGCGGGGTACCCGACGCGCCCGGAGGTCCCGGCGCGGGGCGCATCCGCGCGGCCAGCCACAGCAGCTCCGCCAGCTCGCGGCCGGTCGGCGGCTCGCCGCTCGCCGCTGTCAGTACCTCGCGCAGGGCGCCCAGTTCGGGGAACGTCTCGTCGTCAGGGGTCATGGTCGCAAGCCGTCGTCAGAAGTCGTCGTCGGGTTCCGGCGCCCGGCTCAGATAGCGCAGGAGGTGGTCCGCCAGTTGTTCGCGCGAGGCCCCGGCCAGCCCCGAGGTCCGCGTCAGATAGATCGCGTTGAGCAGCTGGTCCGTCGCCAGCTCGCCGCCGCTGCCGCGCTCCAGGAACGTACGGATCAACTCCCTGCCCGGTGCGTCCAGCTCCCCGAGGTGGGCCCGGACGATCTCCTCCAGATGGGCCGCGACCGGCTGCCTCAGCTCCAGCGTCACACACCGCCGCAGAAACGCGGGCGGGAACTCGCGCTCCCCGTTGCTCGTCAGCACCACGAACGGGAAGGCCCGGCAGCGCACCCGGCCGCGCTCCACCGCCACCAGCCGGTCGGCGTCGGCGGTCAGCACCCGCGCGCCGGGCCGGGTCCTGGCGGCGCGGACCAGCTCGGGGATCTCGTACTGCCCCTCCTCCATGACGTTCAGCAGATCGTTGGGCAGGTCCAGATCGCTCTTGTCGATCTCGTCGATCAGTAGCACGCGGGGCCGCTCGTACGGCAGCAGCGCCGTGCCGAGCGGGCCCAGCCGGAGGTGGTCCTCGATGTGCCCGCCGCTCTCCCCGCCCGGCCCCTGCGGGCCCTGGCCCGCCGCGTAGAGCCGGGAGAGCGGGTCGTACTGGTAGAGCCCGTCGCCCAGCGTGCTCCGGCTGGTGATGTTCCAGCGCAGTACGGGGCCGAGCCGCAACTCCCGTGCCACCGCGTACGGCAGGCTCGACTTGCCGCTGCCCGGCGGTCCCGTCACCAGCAGCGGACGGCGCAAGTAGAGCGCCGCGTTGACCAGTTGGACGCTCTCGTCGGTCGCCCGGTACGCCCGTGCCCGGTGTTCGCGGTCCGGCGAGGAGACCTCGTCGTCCGGGGGCGGCTCGACCGCCGGGCCGCCGTCGAAGTCCCGCCACGGCGGCGGCGCGGGCAACCGCCGTACGCCGTCGTGCGGTTCGTCGGCTCCGGTGTAGACCGGCCACAGGGACATTCGGGGCTCCAGCTCTGGAGGGGGAGGGGGAGGGATGATCGGTCAGCCGACGGGGGTCCCGCTCAGCCGGGGGACGGCGGGGAACCAGCGGGGATCCTCCCAGACGAAGGACAGCTCCGCCGCCCAGTGCGGTTCCGGGCCGTCGTGCGCGAAGGCGGTCCTGCGCAACGCGAGTATCTGCTCGGGCAGTTCACCCGGCGGCAGCGCCGCCAACCGCTCGGCCAGCGCGTCCAGGAACTCCTCCCCGCGGCACGCGCCGTCACACTCCGCCCCGCCGGGGCATCCGGTGCGCGGCCAGAGCACGATCGGCGCGGGGGCGTCCAGCACCGCGCCGTGCAGCGCCCGGTCGCGCGGGGCCTTCGGCGGTCTGGTCAGCGCCACCGGGCCGGTCACGTCCTGGAGCTGTACGGTCAGCCGCTCGGGTCTGACCGGTCCCGTGCAGGAGATCCGGTGGACGGCCGAGCCGGGCTGCCGGTCGAGTACGTCCCAGATCTTCTTCAGCCGGAACTGGAGCCTGCCGCTGGCGCGCCGGTCGTGGTCCATCACCACCACCGGTGCCACACACCCCAGCGGTGTGCTCATCGCCTTGCGCCCCGCCCATCGGTCGACCGGTTTGTTCAGCCAGCCGCGCGGCAGGGCGAAGGCGATCAGCTCCCGGCCCGCCGGGTCGATCTCCGCGAACGCGTCGTCGATCCGGTCGAGCACCCAGGCGCGGACCTCGCGCTCCGCCAGCCGTTCCTCGCCGACCAGCCGGCGGCGGCCGTCGCGGTACGCCGAGACCTCCACCAGCAGCGCGTTGCGTCCCGCGCCGCTGCGTCTGATCTCGACCAGGATCGGTGACCAGCGGCGCACGGGCGGCACCGGCACCGCGGGCGACGGCGCGGGCACCGGCACCGCGGGCGGCTGTATCGCGGACAGCGGCGCGGGCGCGGGCGGTGCCAGCGGGCCCGGCGGGGCGGAGGACCACGGCCGCGGCGCGTCGTGCCGGGCCCGGTGGGCACGGGCCCACTCCCGCAGCTCCCGCCCCAGCGCCTCGTCCCCGACCAGCCCGCCGAGCCGTACCGCCAGTTCGGCCAGGGGCAGCGCGCCGGCGGTGGGCGTCGACTCCGACAGCAGGTACCAGACCGCCTCCCACAGCGAGCGCGGCTCGCCGGGCGGCAGGTCGACGCGGAGCGGTCCCGCCGCCTCGCGCAGCAGCCGGTCCAGCGGGCCCGGTACGGCGGGGGAGCGGGCGATCAGCCTGCGCAGCCCGCGCTTCTCCTCCGCCGGATAGCCGGGTGTGGGGACGAGATCGCCCAGCGGCGCCCAGTGCCGCGCCAGCACCGTCGCCGGGATCATCCGGCTGTTACGGGTCACCGGGTCGTGCGAGACGACCATGCCGGCCACCGTCCCGCTGCCCTCCAGCATCACGGCGGCGCCGCTGAAACCCCGGTCGGTCTGCTGCCCGTACCCCCGCGCGAATTCGAGCTGTGCCCACTCCGCGCCGATCAACTGGCGCGAGGTGAGGAGAAGTTGGCTCTGGACGCCCTCCTCGCCGTATCCGTGGGGGAAGCCGTACGCCACCAGCGTCGGCGACGGTGCGGCGTGCGGCGCGTCGACCGCCGCGAAGACCGCGGGCGCGATGGCCACCGGGCGTTCCAGCTCCAGCACGGCCAGATCCCCCGGATCACGGTCGCCGCCGGCCCACGCGCCCCGGGCCACGACGCGGGCGGCGAGCGGGGCGAGCCCCGGGGCGCCGGGGAAGACCGCCTCGGCCCGGTCGTGGTGGCCCAGCACATGGGCGCAGGTCAGCACCGTACGGTCGGAGACGAGGAAACCTGAGCCCTCGACCAGCCCCGCGACGTCGATCCGCGCGTGCCAGGCGGGCGAACGCGTCACCGGCCCGCCGCTCCCGGGTCCCCCGCCGGGGCCGGATCCCCGGCCGCAGCCGCGCCCGGGTCCCCCGCCGGGGCCGGATCCCCGGCCGCAGCCGCGCCCGGGTCTCCCGCCGGGGCGGTGGCCGCGCCCGGGTTCCAGGACAGCTTCACCGTCAGATGGCCCTCGGTGGCCGTCCTGGCGATCACCGCGCCCGCCTCGGCCATCATCTTCACGCCGAACTCCAGCTCCACCCCGTCCGGCCGGAGCGTGCCGTCCCGGAACACGGTGAGCGCCGACTCGGCCGCCGCGCGGATGCCCTGGAGCGCCGCGTCGAAGCTGCGGCCCGCCTGCGTCAGGGAGTTGGCGCGCGACACCGGCCGTGCACCGGGGGCGTCCTGCGCCACCTCCACCGTGACGGTCGCCCCGCTGTCCGTGGTGAATTCCATCAGTGCTGTCATCGGTCGCCCCCGCGATAGACGCCGCGGCATCCCCGTCCGGACACCCCGCAGAGCGACCATTCTGGATCAACGGCCGTCGGCGGGGCGAGGCTTTAGCCTGAATCGTATGTATGAGGAACGGACGTCGCGGCTCGACGGAGCGATCGTCTGGACCCGGTCGCCGACGACGGATACGGATACGGATACGGCGAAGAGTGCCCGGGACCCCGGGGCCGTTCCGTATCCCGTACTCCCCGACGGCTGCATGGATCTGCTGTGGATCGGCGGCAGACTGCTGGTCGCGGGTCCCGACACCCACGCGTACACCCCCGAGGGCATGTCCGGGCTGTACTGCGCCGGTGTACGGTTCGCGCCCGGGACCGCGCCCGCGCTGCTCGGGGTGCCCGCGTACGAACTGCGCGACCGGCGGGTCGAGCTCGCCGACCTCTGGTCACCGGCGAAGGCGCGCGCCGTCACCGAGCTCACCGTGCGCGTCGCCGCCGCGACCGATCCGGCCACCGCGCTGGAGACACTGGCGCTCCGGTGCGCCGCCGGGGCCGATCCGCCCGACCCGCTGCTGCGGGCCGTCGTCACCGGGCTGAACGCGGGGCGCACCGTCGCCGCGGTCGCCGACGCCGTCGGCCTCGGCTCCCGCCAGTTGCACCGCCGCTCCCTGGACGCCTTCGGCTACGGCCCCAAGACCCTCGCCCGGGTGCTGCGGCTCCAGCGCGCGCTGGAGCTGGTACGGCGCGGTGTGCCCTACGCCGCCGCCGCGCTCGCCGCGGGCTGTGCCGACCAGGCGCATCTCGCCAGGGAGACACGCGCGCTCGCCGGACTCACCCTCCGCGCCTACGAGCGCGCCTACGCGGCGTCCGCGAACAGCGAGACCCCGCAGCCGTCCGGGTCCAGGACGACGGCGTAACGCTGACCCCAGACCGCGTCCCACGGCTTGAGATGGCCGCGGTACCCGGCCTCGGTCAGCGCGGTGTACAGGGAGTCCACCGCCGCCGGACCGTCGCAGCGGAAGGCGAGCCCGATCCGCTCGCCGGCCCCGGGCCTGGTCCACCCCGGGTCGAAGGAGCGCATGGTCTCCTCCGTGTCCCAGAGGACCCGCAGCCCGTTCGGCAGCGTCGCCTCGGCGTGCGGCGCCGTCTCTGCCCCGGCGGGCGGTTCGAGGCCGAGCAGGCGGTAGAAGGCGAGCGAGGCGGCCATGTCGGAGACGACCAGGCCGATCGCGTCGAGTCGTGGAGCGGGGGTTCTCGTCATGCGCCCACCGTAGGGGCGCCGCTCCCGGCCGGTCTTGAACGAATCGGACGCGGTCTCCCCGCGGGGGGACGAACCGGGCGCGGTCTCCCCGCGGACGACGGAAGGCGGGCCGCGCGTCGCAGCGCGGCCCCCCCGGGGGGCGCGGGGCGGGGTCGGGGGGGGGCCGCTGATCGCGTTCGACCA